>NZ_JAKJSP010000028.1:0-102868 GCF_050337085.1 Photobacterium sagamiensis
ATATTGGTCTATCTTCCGGTATACAGTCCGGAATTGAATCTGATCGAAATCCTTTGGAAACAGGCCAAGTATTACAGACGCCGCTTTATTACTTGGAGTAAAGAAACACTGGAAGCAGAAATCGCTGCCTTGTTAGATGGCTATGGCAACTTATTTGAAATAAGTTTTTCTTAGTTACTTACCAGGTGGTAGTGGTTACTCATTACTGAGTAGGCACAAATATCAATGCAATAGATACTGCTGAGTTGTTTGATTTTCGCTTCAATCCACTCGCGACGGTGTTCAAAAGACGTTTCTGTTGCTTCATCGTAACTACAGAGAAAGGTGCGCCCGCACACAACGTGAAACACAGTGGTAGTAGTGCGTTGATTGTAGACATATTTGTTGTTTTCTGGCGGTGGTCATGAGTCAATCCTTGTTGGTGGAATAATGACCATAGTTCATATGCCAGACTTTAAAAGGGGCTGTGGATCAGATTGGGATTGGTGTTGCGATGCAGTGAAATTAACAGAATTGATGGTTTCTTAAGTATGCCTGTCCTATAAGAGCGTGCGTCGTACACAACGTGAAACACAATGGTAATAGGGCGTTGATTCCAGACATATCTGTTGTTTTCTCGCTGTGGTCATGACTAACTCCTGGCTTATTGAATAATAACCATAACTTATATGTTGGGCCTGAAAAGGGGCAGGGAATCAGATTGGGATAAGCATTGCGGTACGGTGAAATTAACAGAATTGATGGTTTCTTAAGTGTGCCTGTCCTATATACCCTGCAGTAAAAAAATCATGTTGTACATGCGAGGCATTATTGCGCTGGCACTCTAAGTCTCTAGGCTTTGTTTCTCCCTTGGAATTCATACCAGTTGCTGAAAGTATAGGATTGATCAATGACTTAGGTATATTTGTTCTTGAAGAGTCACTTAAAACATATTTAGAATTAGCACAGAACAACATAAAGTTGGATTACGTTGCAGTTAATATTTCACCAATACAGCTTTTAGATGGGTTGTTTGTATTTAAACTCAAAGCATTACTTTCAAAGTACCAATTTAACTCTAAAAACTTAAAGTTAGAACTTACTGAAAGTGCATTTAATCATGAGTTTAGTAGTGTTGTTGAATCTATTAAAGAAATAAAGACTCTTGGGGTGAAAATTGCCATTGATGATTTTGGAACGGGAGAGTCATCGTTGTTGCGATTAAAACAGTTTAAGACTGATTGCTTAAAGATAGACAAGAGTTTTGTATCTGAGATGCTCAGTGATCATCAATCAATGAATATAGTGAGCACTATTATTGGCTTAGCTAATAATATGGATATGTTTACGGTGGCGGAAGGAGTTGAGAATCAAGAACAAGCTATTTCGTTAATCAAGAATGGTGCAGATTTCTTACAAGGCTATTACTACTCTAAACCTATTCCTAAGCAAGAATTGATTGAATTCTTTATTTCAAAAAATACGACGCGTAATGACATCTCTTTGCAGAAAGTAATTGATAGTTCGAGAGTTACTGGATGGTAACTAGGAGGAGAAATAGGACAGGCATATTTAACAGATGCTGTTACTTTTCTAGCCTATAATAGTCTTAATATGATGTTCTTTAGTGGCTGTTTCGCTGTTAGAGGCAGAGGGTATCCTTCTTGAAGCAGAATGAAGGGGGAATCTTTGATTTTCTAAAGCGAATTACGAGGTGAGCCTGTAACCCTGTGCCCGAGAACGGTTGAAAGTTACCGTTGCAATTTGAATGGATCGCGATGAGCCAATGAGCAACGCACGTTGTCGTTCAAACTGTGTACAGGCTTTTATCCAATCTTGCTGTTCGATACTTAAACGTTGAAGAATTGGCGGTGTGTTGGATTCAATATATCCCGTTTTACCTTCACGAAGCTGTCGACCCGTCCAGTCAACAAGTTCTATGTAATCCATCAATCGCATTGGGATCCCTTTGATGATGGTGTTGCTGGGGTTGCCAATGAAAGGGTGAAGAGAAGGGGCGGTTAGCTTCTCATCTTTCAGATCCTGTAACCTTGCTTTTATCGACGTATATTCGGAGCTTTCCGGCGTTTTAGCAATGCCAGCACGGATAGGATTTAAATCAACATAGGCCATTGCAGCAGCCAGCGCTTGTTCATCCAGTAATGCCTGGCACCTAAAGCGGCTTTCCCAGAAATGTCCTGTACATTTATCTTCTTTATTTGCCCTAGTGGCAATATCTAAATTGAGTTCTCGCATAAACCAACTGAGGTTGGCGAGACGAGAACGCCAGTCGTCGATGATGGCTTTGCAGGCGTTGAATTCGGTGTCGCTTTTAGTATCACCAGTCAGCAACCGCTGGATCAGAACCGGTTTGTTATGAAGGGTACACCAGYGTTCAATGACTTCCTGATCTGTTAACGCTTGTGCTTTCTCTTTATCAATATGCACTACCAGGTGGTAGTGGTTACTCATTACTGAGTAGGCACAAATATCAATGCAATAGATACTGCTGAGTTGTTTGATCTTCGCTTCAATCCACTCGCGACGGTGTTCAAAAGACGTTTCTGTTGCTTCATCGTAGCCACAGAGAAAGGTGCGCCGCACACAGCGTGAAACACAGTGGTAATAGGGCGTTGATTCAAGGCAAATCTGTTGTTTTCTGGCGGTGGTCATGAGTTGCTCCTAGCTGGTTGAATAATGACCATAGCGTATGTGTTGGGATTGAAAAGGAGCAGAGGATCAGATTGGGATTGGTGTTGCTATGGAGTGAAACTAACAGGATTGATGGTTTCTTAAGTATGCCTGTCCTATCAGTCGTTAGATGGTTTCTTAAGTATGCCTGTCCTATCAGTCGATCAGTCGCTCCTATCAGTCGTTGCTTTTTTTGCAGAGAACATCTTCGGTAGTGAAACCCATTCTGGTGAAGATGTCGCTATTTTCTCCCAAGGTCCGAAAGCTCACCTGTTCCAGGGAGCCGTTGAGAAAACTATATTTTCCATGTAATGAATGAAGCCTTGGACTCACTCAATAACGTTAAGAACCATTCTATTGGAGGGCCCCGAAACGGGCACCCTTATTGTTCACCTTCACTAGGACCAATTTACGGCATTAATCTTTGCAAGCTGTCAAAGCAGATATCGGATTGATAATCAACGCCTTTAAGGCCAAAACCATTTAGCTGCATGAAGTCTGATTTATAGCCCTGATAATCACCGAGCTGGGTAAAATTATCATGGGTTATTTGGGTCATGAGGGTATCGACCTCCTGCTGCACATCATCACTTAGCTCCCAGTCATCAATGCGGATCAGGCGCTGAGGATCAACCGGCACAGTATGCTCTGCGCCGTATAACCGCTCAGCAAACAGTCGCTGCATCTGTTCGATACAGCCTTCATGCAAGCCTTTTTCTTTCATCACTTTAAACAGTGCCAGGATGTAAGGTGAGAATGCAGGAATAAAGACGCTGGCTTTGGTGACCAGAGCTTTACATACCGAGACATGGGCACTGCCGCCAATGGTTGCCAGTTTGTCATTCAGTGTATGGCTGGTGGTATGTAAGTGCATTTTGGCTCGTCCCAGTGTTCCCTGATGGTAGATAGGGTAGGTACTTTTTGCACCGATATAGGAATAAGCCACGGTCTTACACCCTTCGGCAAGCACACCAGCCTCAGATAAAATGTCAATCCAGCTGGCCCAGTCTTCACCGCCCATGACTTTCTCTGTCGCTTTAATTTCTTCTTCGAGAGCCGATTCGATGGTCATTTGTTCCATCGTATCTGTTTCAAGATTGATCGTTGGCCCTGTAACGGATTCGCCGATGGCTTTAATGGAAGATCGCCACATTTCACCTGTTTCAGGGTCTGGACGTACGCCCGTTGCCAGGCTGTAGACCACTAAATCAAGCTGGCCACCGAATTCGGTTTGGATGTAATCAATCACTTGTTGTCGGGTTTGTGGCGAAAACGCATCAGCAACAAAATTTTTACCAATCAGGCCCGCTTTTTCTGCTTCTTGACGGAAGAAGATATTGTTATACCAGCCGGCACTGCCCACGCCTTTTTCGCTGGGGCCTCGCTCGAATGAGACACCAATGGTATCTGCGCTTGCACCGCCAAAGGCAAGTGCGATACGCGAGGCTAAACCAAAACCGGATGATGCGCCTAAGATCAGGACTTTCTTCGGCCCGTTAGCTATGGGGGCGGCCGATTTTACGTAGTTAATTTGATTGCGAACAACTTGCTGGCAGCCTAATGGATGGGCAGAGCGTGCAACGACCCCTTTAATAACAGGTGTAATAATCAATGAAATATCCTTAAATGCTACCAGCGGTAATGATCAGGCTTATTGGAATTGATTAGAATTAAATCAATTTTCGTGATGATTTGTTTTGATGCCAGATAAAGAAAGCCCAACTATACCCAAACCACCTCAAGATACAGAGTTCAGTGCATCTTGAGGTGGCTTGGCTATATACCAGCACTACCTCAAACCAGGTCACGTTTGATGCGCAGGTTCCAGTTTTGTGAATAGACTCTTTTATCGCCTTCATAGGCATCCAGCTCTGCGTCCAGATAGAAATAGGACTCATCGCAGTGCAGCAGGGTACGAGTAGTGGTTTCCACCGACCAGTTTCCGCGCTTGAATCCCCATTGCCAGCGCGTTTTACCTTGTGGAGATTGAAAGTCATCGCCTTGGTAGGAGTACCACTCTTCGGTTTTGCGATTGACAACCAGATTGATATCGTCAAGCCGGTAGCTGCCATTGTCATTGATAACTTCCAGGGTGGAGATGTCCTTGTCCAGCTCTCGGATCACCCGCCAGTTGTGATGACCTTCTTTGATTTGCTTTTTTGTGCCGGAGGCTGCGGCTTGTACTGGTGGGAAAGAAATGGCCTCTTGCCGCGGGGCACGTACGGGTAATAGCAAGCGGCTGTTACCGGTATAGATCTTCAATTGGGCCGATTCCTGCGAAGGCCAGGCCAGCGGGAAATAGGAGGAAGAGATGGCGACACGGATCCGGTGCCCTTTGGGGAAGGTCTGTGCTACATCATTTAACTGTACTTGCACTCGATAGCACTTGTCCGGCTTGAGCGGTGTCGGTTTTTCATGGCTGTCGCGATGGGTCAGGTTCAGCAGGCCGTAGGTTACCCGGGTGCTCTTGTTATCCGGGTGCACGTCGGATAATCGTACAGCCACCATCGCCACGGGTTTATTGGACGAAATCTCCAGTTCGATCACCGGGGCCCCGAGTATCTCAAAGGCTTCTTCGAACGGATCAGTGGTGAATAATAAGGCCCCCCCTTCTTCCTCGCGCTGATCATGGGGCAGATCCGGCGTCGCGCTATATGAGCACCACTTGCCTGCAAACAGGCCGTTGCTCAATGGCGACTGCAGCGATAAGGCGCACTCTTCCACCTCGGCGTTCTCGTCAACCAGACGATATCTAGCCAGTTTGAAGGTCTGGGTGCTGATATTGGCCGAGGGCCAGCCGGGTTCAGAGATCCAGCGGCCATAGCGCTGATGGTAAAAGGTTGACGGCGGCATACTGTCGAGCATCCATGCCCGCAGCATGGGTTCATCCATAATGTTGGTCTCTATCCCCTTTAGCCACTTGTCCCACCAGCGCAGACATTCCTGCAGAAAACCAATGGCCGGGCCGGGCACACCAATGTGCGGGTATTTGTGGCTCCAGGGGCCAATCAAGCCCATGCGTGGACCTTGTAAATTACTCAGTAGTCGGAAAACCGCGTTGCTGTAGCCATCGGCCCAGCCGCTCACAGCCATGACTGGTGTTTGCACGCGGGAAAAGTCTTCGCATATCGAGCCGTGTTGCCAGTATTTATCACGACGCTGATGCTTGAGCCAGGTATCCAGCCACAGGCCGCTGCCCTTCAGGCGCTCAAACCACATCTCGCGCCATTTATCCCCGACGATCTCCGGATCCGGCGGCAGGGAATTGTAGGCGAACATGGTCGAGGCCCAGGAAAGATTATCCCCCAGCAAACAGCCTCCCATATAGTGCACATCGTCTGCATAGCGGTCATCGGTGGAGCAGACGCTGACAACGGCTTTGAGCTGTGGCGGCTGCATAGCGGCGATCTGCAGCCCGTTGAAGCCGCCCCAGGAGATACCGATCATACCGACGTTACCGTCGCACCAGGGCTGTTGTGCCAGCCACTCGATAATGGTCACCCCGTCGTCAAGCTCCTGTTGCAGGTATTCGTCGGTCAGCACCCCTTCCGAGTCGCCGCTGCCACGGATATCGACACGGATACAGGCGTAGCCGTGCCCGGCGAAATAGGGGTGAAAGGTTTCATCACGCAGACGCACACCATCGCGTTTACGGTAGGGGATATATTCGAAGATCGCCGGTACCGGACTGGCTTCGGCATTCTCGGGCATCCAGATCCGTGCGGCCAGACGGGTGCCGTCGCTCATTGGGATCCAGGTGTGTTCGAGGTGTCGGATCCGGTGCGGAAAGGTTTCGACGATCTCCATAGTTCCCCCTCTGGTATATTTCGTGTTTGTTATTTCGCCGCTGAGATAAGTGGCGCAAGCTCCAGCGGCAAGATCTGCTGAACGGTACGGTATTTCTCAAGCAGCTCCTTCTGAGTGTCGCCACCGAGAAAGATGTCGGCGATCTCATAACTGTAGCTGTCCTGGGATTTTAGCTCAGACAACCGCATTCCCTGATGAATATGCAGCAGGATCTCTGCATCAGGGATCTGGCGTCTGACGCCCTGCAACTCTTGGTCTGTCGGCACTCGTTTAACCATAGCATCTTCATATACTCGCCACATGAACTTTGCCCCGTAGTGGTATGGTCCCTGACGGTGCGGGAATTCGGGCTGTTTCCCCAAAGCCAGATCAAGCATTACCTGATGATGGGACGCACCATCGACGTGGAGGAATAAGGGGCAATGCGATTTCGATATGCGGGCATTGATCTCCAGTAGCCAGATATTGTCATTTTCCGTGTCCCAGTAAAATTCAATATCGAACGGGCCGTTATCGAAACCGATATGGCTAAGGAATCGTTGAGTGACTGCGATCATCTTGTTCTGGATCTGCTCTGGGATCAATGAAGGGTACTGATAACGTGAAAAGCTGGAGTGATGCTCCCCTTCGCGGATCGAATCGACAGCACCGTAGACACAGACGTCACCGTTATAGACATAGCCTTCCAGCGTGCACTGCTGGCCTTCGGAGATGATCTCCTCGGCGATGCAGTGATACCCGTCGATTGCAGCGACATCATCGGGCAGATCCGCAAACTGCAACAGATAGTTGAACGGTTTGGCAAACCGGAAGATATTTTTGCGTATTACCTGGATGGCATGCGCGAGTTCGTCATCATTACGCACCATGAAACCGAGACTTGATGAAGCCGCTTTTACGGGTTTGAGCCAGTATGGATAATCAAGGGTGATCTGCCGGCGCGGATCATCCTCGAAAGGATCTACATCACAGAAATCGGGTATGTATTGCGGGATCACCCGGTGTTGTTCCAGCCTGCTCCAGTATTTGTGCTCACATTTAAGCACCGCTTCGAAGCTCGGAGAGGGCAGGCCGAAAGGCTGACGCAACAAGGGAAGCATGGTGCTGACAGGAAAGTCCCAGTAGCCGACAATGGCATCAATGGTGCCGGGAAAGTTATTTAACTGCTTAAGGGCGCCTTCGTACAGCGCCTTGACCGGTAACACGGGCTCTGCTTTCATATCGCGGTGGTGATACAGCTCATGAAAGCGATATGCCTGTGCCCCCTCCATCGACCGCATCAGTGCAAGGTTGAATTCATCGGCTCCAAAGACAAAAATATTTTTCATTGCACGACTCCCTGTGTTCTTTCATTCACATCTTCATTCGATTGACACTAACATCGAAGACCCGGTCTTATGACTGCCCCTGTGGTTATTATCCCGATTGGTATAACCAGTCAGCTTGTCTGAAAGTTTAGTCTGTGACTGGCGTTTGTTCTTATAAAAAAAATCCCCAACCAATATTGGTCGGGGATTTTTAAAGGTTTGTTAGTTTTATCGCTGAT
This sequence comes from Photobacterium sagamiensis, assembly GCF_050337085.1. Taxonomy (NCBI): domain Bacteria; kingdom Pseudomonadati; phylum Pseudomonadota; class Gammaproteobacteria; order Vibrionales; family Vibrionaceae; genus Photobacterium; species Photobacterium sagamiensis. The sequence goes on from NZ_JAKJSP010000028.1 coordinate 8,024, forward strand.
AAGAGTTAAAGTCAGCCCTGCCAGCGCTTGAATATCAGTGAGGTGTTGATCCCACCAAAGGCAAAGTTATTGCTCATAATATACTGACAATCTAACTCGCGGCCTTGCCCGGTAATGTAGTCGAGGTCGCCGCAGCGTTCATCAATGTGGTCCAGATTCAGGGTAGGGGTAAACCAGCCGCTGTTCATCATCTCCAAACTTAACCACGCCTCAATGGCACCACAGGCACCTAAGGTATGACCGAAGTAGCTCTTTAGCGAGCTGATCGGCGCTTTGTTGCCGAAGATGTTGGCCGTGGCATTACTTTCAGCAATATCGCCTTTCTCCGTTGCGGTACCGTGGGCTGAAATATAGTCGATGGCATCAGCCGACAGGCCGGCATCTTTCAGTGCCATTTCCATGCATATCTGCATTGTTTCCATTTGAGGCTGGGTGACGTGGGTAGCATCACAGTTGCTGGCAAAGCCGACAAGCTCTGCATAAATTTTCGCCCCGCGGGCAACGGCATGTTCGTACTCTTCCAGTACTAATGTACCTGCACCTTCACCGATCACCAGGCCATCACGTTCAGTATCGAAAGGACGGGGAGTTGACTTCGGCGCGTCGTTTTTCAAGCTGGTCGCAAACAGCGTATCAAAGACCGCTGATTCTGTCGGGCATAGCTCTTCTGCCCCGCCGGCAACCATTACGGTCTGGTAGCCATGTTTAATGGCTTCATAAGCATAACCAATTGCCTGGCTGCCAGATGTACAGGCACTGCTGGTCGGGATCACCCGGCCACGCAAACCGAAGAACAGACCGACATTCACCGCAGTGGTGTGCGGCATCATCTGTACATAAGTGGTCGCGGTAATCGCTTTGGTGGTCTTTTCATTTAGCATCACACCAAAGGCACCGATTGCCGCGGTACTGCCCGTTGATGAACCGTAAGCAATACCGGTCTGGCCGTTGGTCAGCACGTCGTTATCGATCAAGCCGCTTTGGAGCAGGGCATTTTCAGTTGCAATAGTGGAAAGCTTGGAAACCCGGCCCATTGAGCGGATCTTTTTACGGGTGTAATGCTTGGGCAAAGTGAAGTCTGCGATGGGGGCCGCCAGCTTGGTATTTAAACCGTCATACTGCTCATAGTCAGTCATGTACACTGTGGCATTTTCACATGCACGGAGTTTAGGCTCAACGCTTGTCCAGTCATTACCGAAGGCGGTAACACCAGACATACCTGTAACAACAACGCGACGGGTCATACAAGACCTCCGTTTACAGAAATAACTTGGCGGGTGACATAAGCGGCAATATCAGACATCAGATAACTGACCAGCCCTGCCACTTCTTCGGGCTCCCCCATACGGCGAAGCGGCACCAGTGGTAACGCTTGTTCTTTTACGTGCTCCTCGACCATGCCGGTATCAATCAGCCCCGGTGCGACACAGTTAACGGTGATTTTGCGTTTTGCCAGTTCAAGAGCCAGTGATTTGCTTGCGCCGATAACACCGGCTTTGGCAGCACTATAGTTGGTTTGACCGCGGTTACCCATAATGCCTGACGCTGATGCGATGGTGATAATACGGCCACCTTTGCGTTTTTGTACCATCGGCATGACACACGGGTGAAGTACGTTATAGAAGCTGTCGAGGTTAGTGCTGATCACGCCATCCCACTCTTCTTCTGTCATGGCAGGGAAGGCGGTATCTCGGGTTATCCCCGCATTGTTGATCACGCCATAATAGGCGCCATGTTCGGCAATATCGGCTTCCAGCCGTTCTCGGCTCTGGGTGCGATCACAGATATCAAATTGAATTAGACGACCGGAACCCCCGGCTTGTTCAATATCGGCCAATGTGGTTTCTGCGCCTGATTTATCACTCATATAATGGACGGCAATAATAAAGCCATCTTTAGCAAGCTGAGTTGCAATAGCACGTCCGATGCCTTTGCTCGCACCTGTAACTAATACGTGTCGGTTCATGAGTGGTTCCTATTGTTTTGAAAACTGCCTAACAATTGATCTAATTTTTCTTGGGGTGGTACGAAGGCATTCAGCTGACTGGACGCCAGTTCTTTGCCCTGGCATTCAATACGGCAGCTAAATACCGCCATGCCATTGCTTTCCATTATGCGCTCGGCATAAATGTCGAGTACATCGCCTTCCTTAAACGCGCTGCAGTTAGTTTGGTAGCGGCGGCAGCCAAGTAAAAAACCTATGGGTGAGGCTTCACCTTGTCGCCAGGCATGATAGCCAGACCAGCCGGCAACAGACTGCGCCATAAATTCAATGCCGACATAACCCGGAATGGTTCGGCTATCTGGATTGAAGAAAATACAGCGATCACTGATGGTGACCTGGCAGTGAACATGCTCTTCACCGACGTCGATAAGCTCGTCAACTAACACCATAGGCGTATCGTGTGGAAGCAGTTGATGAAGGTGAGGAATACTAGTCATGGACATACCCAAAGATCAGGCTGATGTTATTGCCACCAAAGGCAAAAGAATTACTTAAAACCGCCTGTTTCGTCAGTTTTGTTTTGGGTTGAACCAGATTTACCGTCGCTAAGTTATCGGCGATCTGACCATCATTGATCTGCGCGGGCAGGTTGATATTGTAGCGCAGAATATGCCAGCAAATGGCGGCTTCTACCGCACTGGCAGCCCCCAGGGTGTGGCCTGTGAAAGGTTTGGTTGAACTGACGGGTGTTTGCGGGCCGAATACCCGGTGAATGGCTTTGGCCTCCATTTCATCATTAAGCGGCGTTGCGGTGCCATGGGCATTAACATAACCGATATCTTGCGGCGTTAACCCGGCATCAGCTAATGCTTTTCGCATTGCTTCTTCTGCCCCGTTTCCTTCCGGATGTGGGGCTGAAATATGGTGGGCATCGGAACTGTCACCAGCACCTAATAATGCAATTGGCGTGTCACTATTACCGATTTGTTGTGGTTTATCAGCATTAAGTGGTTGTAGCTCAGCTGAAAGAGACAGCAGCATGAAGGCTGCCGCTTCGCCAATGTTGATGCCATCGCGGTTTTTACTAAAAGGATTGCACAAGGTGCTGGAAAGCGCCTCTAAACCATGAAATCCGTTTAATGTCAGACGACATAAAGAATCAGCACCGCCGACGATCACGGCATCTACAATACCGGCTTGAAGTAGCCGTTTGGCTGACAAAAACACCCGGCCGCTGGAAGAGCAAGCGGTAGAAAGGGTATAAACCGGCCCTGTGAGGTCAAAGTAGTCGGCAATAAACTCGCTCGGATTACCAACTTCCTGTTGGTAATAATGAAAATCTTCAGGAAAGTTACCATTTTCATTTTTGGCAGTGAGTGCTCGCTCGCCATCAGCAATACCTGAGGTACTGGTACCGACAATAACGGCAATACGTTCATGGCCATATTGGGCAATGGCTTGCTCGATAGGCTCGGCAATTTGCAGCAATGCCGATAATGCCAGGCGGTTATTATACGTATCCTGCTGTTTGCAGCGTGAAGGAATGGCGGGCAGTTCACTGACCACTTTTCCCACAACCGTATCTGTTCCGTCATTGAGCCACCCCGATATAGGGATCATGTCAGGTGACCGCCCCTGTTGCAGACGAGCATGTATTTCCTCGGCATAAAGGCCTAACGCGGAGTTAAAACCACACCCGTGGATATATACCGGACTAGGTTCATGTTTCGAGAGTCTGTTGGTTTTTGATATTTTTATAGTCATCGCGAATTATCGAACTTATTTTAATGGGCCGTAATTTAACGTTTTAATAGTAATGGTGTATCCCAACTGATAATGGGTAAACACGATGTCACCAGCGAGATGCGGTGTTGCTTTATATTCAACATCAGCGACAACATTACCTTTATCATCAATAAGCTGGCGATGCTGTGACATTTCTATCAATTGCCAGCCGATGCTTTGCAATGGACTGTGCCAGGCGTCTACCGGCCACAGGGTGAGCATCAGATTGAACAGTACTTGCTCCGGTTGCGGCAGCGTTTCGCCAAGCCCCGGCAGTACGCTGGCTTCAATGGTCTGATTTTCATAAGTCAGGCTGAGAATACGTGAGCCCCAGGATGAAAAACCGGCAAGCGCAATTTTTTGCTGATCGACTTGCAGCTGTACGGGGAGCTGGTGGCTCTGTTCGGCCCACTGCGCAGTAATGAGCTGGCTGGCTGCCAGTGTTTGTCCAAGGGCTGCGGGGGCTGGCAAGGTAACATAAGTATCAGGGGCAATATTGACCTGATTTGCTTGGGGCTCAGGCTTGCTGGCACAACCACTGACAACCGTCAGCAAAACGCCCAGAGCGCAGGCTTTTGTTAACTGTACTGGCATTGTTAATCGAGTTGATATTAATAACCGTATATTCTGGGCTGCGAGTCTCATCCATCGACCTCATCTGTGTGGCTAGCGAGCTGTGGCATGGAAAGCGGCGCAAGTAACCAGGCAACCATGATACCTGTTAGCACGGTGATCCCAAAACTGTGGATCGCCTGAGTTGCGCTCAATGCCAGTAAGCCGAAAGAGAGCAGGGTGGTTGCTGCTGACAAGCTGATGGCCAATAGCGTACTTTTTGCCTGGGTTTGCTCGGCAAAAAATACGGTGTAGTCGATACCGATACCTAAGATCAGGATCAAAGCGAGTAGATTGAACAGGTTGAGCGGCATCCCTGTTATAGCGGTAACCGCGATGCCGACACAGCCTGCGATAACGGGGGGAACAATCAGCAATATCCCTTGTTTTAGCCCATAGCGCCATACCAGCAAGGCCAGAATAGCCCCGGTGGCTGCCACTAATAATTCAGTCACCCGTATCCGGTATTCACCAAACAATGAAGAGACTTCATCGGCTTTATCGAGATAACTGAGCGCCGGATGCTGAGCCGCAAATTGCTGTAGCGCTTGCGGGTTGCTAACGCCGCTTAACAGGATAATGGCCGCTTGCTGATTGCTGAGTTTTCCCAGCCACATAAAGCGTAGTGGCGCTGATACCGGTGATGCCAGAAACTCATTAATCGTCAGCGGGCTGAAGTCATGATCTAGTTTCACATTAGTGTTGAGGTTGAGTTGCTGAGTCAGTGCAGCCCCTTGTTGTTGGTAGAGCTGGCGGATCAACCGGAAATTATCTCGCTGTGTCTGTTCTGAAGGTAAGTACTGACTAATGCTCTGATAGCCGTCTAAAACAGCCTGTTCGAGAGAAGTGTTGCTTGCGGTCATCGTATCGAGCTGATCTGTTACCTGGTTTAGCTGTTCTAATAACGCCTGTTCGTCGGTTGCTTTAACTAACAGCATTTGCTGACTATGACTAACGCCGGTGATGGTCTTAATGGTTTCTTCCTGCTGTTTAAGATCGGCAGGAAGAGCCTGTAGCTGGCGAATATCATCGTTATAGCTGGTATGGTAAATACCGACTAATGAGGCGAGTAGCAAGACCGATGGCAGAGCAATACGGACCGCGGGCTTTTGCCACATCGCCAGCCATGTTGTCATTAATGACGTCATTGGCAAGGTGCAAGGCTGACTCGGTTTACGAGCCAGAATCGGGTACCAGCATACCACCGTGGCGTAAGCGGCGGTTAAGCCGAACGCCGAGAATAATGACAGCTGCTGCAAGCCGGGAAACGGCGCAATCAACATACCTAAATAGCCAATCAAACTGGTGATCAGGCCCAGAGTAATGGCAACAAAAATATGCTGCAGGCCTCGCCGCGCATTCCAGTTATTGCCTTCGGCTAACCGGTCGGTCAGGAAGTGGAAAGCATAATCAATGGATACCCCGATCAGGCTGGCACCAAAGACTAAGCTGAACAGATGAACCTTGCCGAAAATCGCTACGGTAAGCACAAAAGCTGCTAACAGCCCGCAGGTAATTGAGAGCAGGGCCAGTACCAGCGGCAGCGGGCTGCGATAGACCACCAATAGCAATACGATAATGCCGAGTAGTGAACCAAAACCAATGGTGCTGATTTCACTCTTGGCGCTTTCTGTACCGTGTGCGGCATAGAAAATCACCCCGGTATGGAGTACATCGACAGCAAACTGCTGGCGAATTTGATCTTCGAGTGCCGCTAATTCGGGAAGTTGCTGTTGTAATGCCAGATTATAGGCCGAGTCGGTCAGATCGGCGGTGATTAAGACATACTCTTTATCTTGATAGCTTGATGTTAAGAACCCGTTAGTCAGCTTAAAACTGCCAGACTGGGCGGTAAGTTGGGCTAAAAAATCACGGAACAGCAGAAAGGGATCGCTTTTCAGCTCGGTGCCTGTGATACCGGAAAAAGGATTGTAAAGTGCTTGGATCACGCGTTGCACTTGTTGTTCTGGGGCACCTTGTAAGCGTGTTTTTTGCTCTGGTGTTAATAACTGAAAGCGCTTCGGAAAGTAAAGCTGCCCCCAGGCTTGTTGCAGGTTTTGACTCAGTTTGCCAGTGACGTCACTGAACATGCCGAGGGTTGATAATTGGGTTGAGAATTGCTCTGCCGCAGTAACGACTTGCGTTTGGTCTTTACTGCCGATAAGAAAGATGACTTTGTTGCTCATGCTATCGGCAACCTGATCGAAAGCTTGTTGTGCTATCGGATCTTGTCGGTTCTCAGGTAGCAGCGCCAGTATATTGGTTTCAATCGGACTTTGGTGGCTGGCTGTTAGCTGGTATCCCAAGACGCCAGCCAGTAGCAGCACAATCAACAGCCAAACGGCGGCAAGTTTAGAATTGGAAGGCACGTTGTTCTTCTGAGGTTAGTTTAGCGGGTACAGTACGTTGGTTAGAAAACGTAATGTCGGTGATATCACCACGAATTTCAGTCAGTGTCAGGTGATTGATATAGTCTTGCCCATTAATGGTGATAGTTTTAAAAACGGCATTCAGTGGGGCAGATTTGGGAGTAAGCACTAACTGCCACTGACTTTCTTTGGTAGTGGTTTTGGTATTGTCGGTAAACACCATGTCGAACTGATCAGTCAGCTGACTGGTATCGCCTTTGAACAGCGAAAGAAACACGTGGCTGAAATAGAATACCATCGGATTTTCACTGGCAGAGACAACCTGTGCAGGTTGATCTGCGAACTGCTGGCTCAATTTATCTTTGGTCAGGATCAGCGAGACCGGAAAAGGCGTTGTCTGTTGCCACAGCAACCCCTGCTTTTCAGTCAGTAGAAACTGGCCTTGTGAAGTCAGCGGCTGGTTGAACATTTCCATCTTGCGGGTTTGTTCAAAGTCACCGCGCACAATGGGCTGGTTAGAGAGCTGTTGCTGCAGCTCAGGCAATGAAATTGCCTGAGCTGAAACACTTGCCATGACGGTGAGACTGAAGCAGATACTGGTACCGAGAGATCGCCCCCATTGTTTGAGCATCGGCTTAGTCTTTATCAGCATGCCAGGCCTCTATTTTATCTGTGAACACTGTCGGTGACACAAAGCACATCTCACCACTGTCGATACCGACAGCGACTTGCATGGTGTGTGCTTTGGTCATGCGCTGCCCGGTTTGTGCATCATAAACCACGTAGTCAACTCGCAGCCGGTTTTCCCACTCTGTCAGAGTAGCAGAAACACGGATTTGGTGATTATACGGGATTGGCTTGACGTACTTTACCCGGGTATCAATGATCGGCCACATATAGCCGGAGTCCATCATCTCCCGGTAACTGTAATCAATCTTTTCCATCAATATTCGACGGGCTTCTTCAAAGAAGCGGAAGTAATTGCCGTGATACACCACGCCCATAGGGTCAGCGTCCTGAAAGGACGTGACCATAGTGACCTCAGCGCTTAAGTGAGTCACATTTTCTGTCATTTATACAGTTCCCAGTGCTGCTGCTGAATTTTTGTAATGAAGCGACGCAAATCACTTTCCAGCGGGCGATCTTCAATAACAGGATCGAAGTCTTGCAATACTGCTTCTGTTATTGCCTTCAGTGCCGGACTGAAGTGGTTTTCATCCAGTTCATTATGGCGTTTACGGATCTCTAACGCCTGCGATGCCGCCAGTAGCGAAGCTGCGGTTACTTGTTCTGTCAGCTGCAATACGCGCAGACAATCGCGAGAAGCGATGGTACCCATGCTGACTTTGTCCTGGTTGTGGCATTCGGTCGAACGGGAGAAGACGCTGGCTGGCATGGTGTGTTTCAGCGCTTCTGCCGTCCACGCCGAGACACCAATCTGAACCGCTTTAAAACCGTGATTAATAGGCTTGCGTTCACCTTCTGCACCGGTGAGATTGAACGGCAGGCCGTTATTAAATTTATAGTCCATTAGCTGAGCCATCTGGCGATCCAGCAGATCGGCGATGTTCGCTACGGCTGTTTTCAGGGTATCCATCGCCATTGCGATGTGGCCGCCGTAGAAATGACCACCGTGCAGTACGCGCTCGTTGTCACCGTCGATAATTGGATTATCGTTAGCGCTGTTGAGTTCATTTTCGATCATCTGACGTAGCCATGGCAGAGTGTCCTGCAGCACACCGATAACGTGCGGGGCGCAGCGCAATGAGTAACGATCTTGCAGGCGGTCACTGTTCCGTGGCGGACGATCAGCCAGTAGATCAGAGCGTAACCAGCTGGCAATTTGTTGCTGGCCCGGATGGGGTTTCACTGCGAAAAGGGCTTCATCGAAATGAAAGTCGTTGCCGTGCATGCCGACAGAGACCATTGCCGTGATTTTGGTTGCTAACTGCGCCAGATATTCTGCCCGTTTATAAGCAATACAGGCTAACGCCGTCATGACGGAAGTACCGTTCATTAATGCAAGGCCTTCTTTGGGCTTCAGCTTGATGGGCTTGATACCCAGCTCGGCGAAGACGTCGGCAGTCGGGCGGATTTCACCTTTATAGATGACTTCACGTTCACCAATTAGTGCAGCAGCAAGATAAGAGAGAGGTGTCAAATCACCACTGGCCCCGACAGAGCCTTCCTGCGGAATGCGTGGTGAGATATCAAGGTTGATCAGGGTAACAATCTGATTAAGCAGACCATGGCTGACGCCGGAAACCCCCTGCGACAGAGAGCACAAACGTGTAGCCAGTACGGCACGGGCTTGCTGGTGGTCAAGGTTTTCACCCAGCCCGCAGCCGTGGAAACGGGTCAGGTGCAGTGGCAGTTCATCAACCAGATTCGGCGGAATGGCAACAGTACAAGAATCACCGTAACCTGTTGTTACACCGTAAATGACGCCCTCTTCTTTGAGCAGACGCTCAAGAAAGGCGACGCCACGATCAATTTTTGCTGTGAATTCAGCCGCACTGTTCATTTCAGCCCGGCTGCCATTGGCAATGGAAAGTACATCTTCAATGGTCAGGCGCTCTGCGCCGAATTTGATTTTTTGTTGGGTCTTATTTGTCATTATGTTTTTCACTTAACTGCCAGAAATTAAAGAAGTTATACCACTGTAGCGGTGCCTTCAGCGTATAGTGTTCGAGACGGCGGGCATACTGGCTAACGACAGTTTTTAGAGCCTCTTCACGTTGCCCTCTTGGTAACTTGACGTGTTCGCAAAAAGGTTCGAAATAGACATCAAAATGCGGCATTTTCTGATTGTCATCGCGCAGACCAAATAACAGGTAAACAGGTGATTTCAACACTGCAGCCAGTATGAATGGCCCTTGTGGAAATGGCGCTGGCTGGCCAAGAAAATCGGCCCATACGACGCGTTGTTCTTTAGTGGCAGAGGTGCGATCGCCAACAATGACAATCCATTCTCCTTGTTCTAACTTTTGTTCAAGCAAAATGGCGGTATCCGGACCCAGCTTGCTGACTTGGATCAGATTGAGATCGGATTCAGGATTGATCGCTTTCATGACCGCGTTAAAACGTCCCGCATGTTCGGTGAACACCAGTGCGTTAATTTTCAAATTTTTATGACGTCGACTCAGTGCCCGGCACAGTTCCAGGTTGCCCAAGTGAGAACCAATGACTACGACGCCGCGATCTTGCTGAACAAGAGCTTCAAAGTGTTCAATGCCATGCAGGGTCAGGTTTTTTTCGGAAAAATCCCCCCGCCACGCGGCTAATTTGTCCAGCATGGTATGACCAAACGAGAGCAGGTGCTGGTAGCTGTTGAGCTTTCCTGGCAATGTGCTCCCTTGTTGCCTGGCGTGGGTGGTTAATTTATCCAGGTATAATTCGGATGCCCCACGTGCGGATTTTCCGGTCAGGTAGTAGTAGGCGATGACTGGTTTTAGCAATAAGTTAAACGCGGCTCGTCCTAGTAGTGAATAGACAGCCAGCAGGGTTTTAATGCCGAGAATGGTGCCCCGCTCTGCATGAGAAGACCAATGTTTCTGCTGGTTTGGCTTACGTTTTAACAGTTTAGGGATACGCGGTAACATGCCGAAGAACAAGCGGGTGTGCATGGCACTGATTTTCACGTTGTCCCATAATGCATCGAAGTGGGAAATGCCCCCTTCGGGATAAATGACTTTTGTGTCAATAAAGCGAATGTCGCAGTCATCCCAGTACATACGAACCATGATTTCAGTATCAAAATCCATCCGTTTACCGATCTTATTGCGCTCCAATACCTTTATCGTGCGACCTATAGGGTAAGCACGGAAGCCACACATGCTGTCTTTGATGGTAAAAGAGAGCGTTTCAATCCAGACCCAGATGTGGGTAGCATAGCGGCCATATAAACGGGACTTAGGGACGGACTCGTCATATACGGGCTGACCCGAAATTAACGCAGTCGGGTGTGTTTCTGCCTCAGCAATCAGTTTAGGTAGTGCGTCTAAATTGTGCTGGCCATCCGCATCAATCTGAATGGCATGGCTGAAGCTTTGCTTAAAGGCCTGGTAAATACCCGTGATGACAGCCCCGCCTTTGCCCTGGTTTTCTGGCAGGGTGATGACACTGACATGCTCGCGCTGCTCTTGTTCGGCAAGAATCGCTTTGGTTTGTGCATCACTGCCATCATCAATAATAATCACCGGCAAGTTGTAACTTGCCAGTGAATCTAATACTGCTGGTACGGTTTTGCCGTGGTTATAACAGGGGATCAGAAAGCAGGGATGGAACGTCGTCATCACTCTGTATCCAATTTGATTCGTCCTGATGAGTGGGGGCCCTTTTCAGACGAGTAAGTGAACTGCAGTTTCTGTTTTTCTTCAGACCAGTTTAAGCTCAGCTCCACAATACTGTCAGGTAAAATCGGGTTCTGAAATTTAATCACTTCCATCCCGGCAAAATTGGGGTGGGCATTTAATAGGGTCTGGCCGTAAAACAACGCCCAGTCAATTTGAGTGACACCCGGCAGTAATGGATGTGACGGAAAATGCCCCTGAAAATCTAAAATATCAGCATCGACCTTCAATGTCAGTACAGCACGGTCATCCGCGATGTGCTGAGCGATAATAGTGGGTTTTCGTTTTGTCATTATAGTACCGGCTTTCTCTTAAATTTCTTTGGATTCTTCTTTGAACAGCAGCTCCAAGTCCCTGCTCAGCCGTTTGCCCTGGGTGTTAAGCGGGATTTCATCAACCGCTCGATAGCGACGGGGGATACCTACAGGCTCCAGCCATAGCCTTAATTCCTGCCGCAACTTCAACCAGAACTTGCCTTTGCCCATGTCTGATACGGTTGCTTTGCCCGACTCGGTCAGGGTTATGACGGCTGCCAGAATTAAGCGATTGGTTTCTTCCAGAGGAAAAACGGCCGCTTCTTCAATCCATTCCAGCTGGCATAAGCGACGTTCGACTTCGGTTAACGAGATCCGCTTTTCTTCAATTTTAACCACTCTGTCAGCTCGACCTTTTAGCATGAACTGATCCCCCGCTAGCAGCTCGCATTGATCGCTGGTTTGATACCAGCTTTGCGGGTCAATAAACGGTGATCGCAGACGCAAACATCCCTCAGCATTTAATGCCATGTCGATAGCGGGAAATAATTGCCATGGGGTTGTTGGTTCCTGTTGCTGACGATAGCCTATACCGCCGGTTTCAGTACTGCCAAAGACTTCAAACGGCAGTTGCTCAAATAACTGCAAACTCTGCTGGGCAGCACTTGGTGATAATGGGCCTCCGGATGAGAAAATGGCGCGATAGCTTGTGGTTTTTTGAACACCAGTCATCCGTTTTAACAGTGCCGGACTACTGATTAAGGTGGTGTTCTGACTGGCATGTATCATGACTTGCTCTGGATAGATCAGGTCAAAGCGTTCAAATAGTCGACCCGCACAGAGCGGCCATAATACCCGGAACAGCAAGCCGTAAATATGTTGGTGCGAAACGGTACTGGCAATGGTTGAGTCTGACAGTAACTCCCCCCAGATTGTATCCAGCTGGGCGATTTCAGCATCCAGCAAATCGAGGGTTTTCTCAATCGCTTTCGGGGTGCCGCTAGAGCCTGAGGTAAACAGGGTTAAACGAATGTCACCAAGAGGTAATGGCGAAAAAAGGGTGGAATTCGTTATCTCTGTCGTTTCTGATATCGGTAGCTTAAACGCAACTTTATCAAAGTTATGCTGAAATACGCCATCATGCAAAATCGCATCGAAATGGGTTGATAGTTCAGCTAACGCGGCAGGTTGATGATTACCGGGTAAAATAATATGACGCTTGGCGTGCGCTGCCGCCACAAAGGCAACGGCAAAATAGTAGCTGTCTTCAAAGCAAATAGCCCAACGCAGGTGCTTGCTGAGTCTCAGTTGCTCAGTCAGTTGGCTGACATCATGATAAAACTGTGACCATGTGACGATATCAGCCTGTGCAATTGCCACTGGCTGAGAGTCAGGCCAGGGAGTGGCCATCAGGTTTGCTAAAGTTTTGGAGGTCATGACTTTTTTTGCACCCATTGGCGAATAAACCATTCCGAGATAAACAGACAGCCTGCCAGAATATAACTGATCAAGCCGTTATACAGTGTCCATACTGCTAATGGCATGAAGCAGGTGATTAACGCAACTGTACCATTGAGTATAAAAAATCCGCACCAGACTTTGGTGACAGTACGGGTGTAACGTACGCCACTTTCAGGCAAGTCAGGTTCCTGTAACCGTGCCAGACGTTCAATCAGGGTTTCTTTCTGCCATAGACTGGAGGCGAACAAACCGAGCATCAGTGTATTGACGATCACCGGATAAAAGGTGAACCAGCCTTCTTGTCGAAACAGGCTGCCAAGTAACGTCAAAACAATCCCGGCCCCACCACTGAGCCAGGCGATGTATTTGAATTCGCGCAGACGAGTTTGGTTTCCTGCGATGATCCGCAGTAAAAACAATACCGCCAGCAATCCGGCTACAGTCCCCAGCCCCCATTGGCTAAGCCCGTAATAAACTGCTGGCGGGTAAGCGAGTAATGCAATCGCTGACAGCGCAGTCAGCAGACGCATTATTCAGCCTTCAGAAGATTAACAACCGCATCGACAATATCGTCGACGGTACGGACAGATTTAAATTCTTCCGGCTTGATTTTTTTACCGGTCTGATTTTGCAGATAAACGACAAGATCAACGGCGTCAATGCTGTCTAAATCAAGTTCTTGATAAAGCTGTGCTTCAGGTTTGATATCGTCGGCATCAACTTCAAATAACTCCACTAATGCATCACGTACGAGTTCAAAAATTTGGTTACGATTTACTTCTGTCATAATGGTTACGCTTTGTTTGCCGTTAGGCTTTGTTTTCTGAGATGTATTTTGCCAGGTTTGCTACGGAAGCAAAGTGTTGACGCGTGTTCGTATCATCTGCATCGATCACAACGTGATAGGTTTTCTTAATCGCTAACCCTAATTCTAATGCATCGATGGAGTCCAGGCCTAAACCGTCACCGAATAGTGGTGCATTGGTTTCGATATCGTCAACCGTGATATCTTCAAGATTCAGTGCTTCAATGATTAAGGTTTTTAATTCAGTCTGTAATTGGTCCACAGTGACCTACCTGTATTTAATGAGTATTTATACCTTCATCAGAAGGCGGAAAAATAACATCCGCAAGGTGGCGATTTAATTGCCTGGCCGCTGATGTTGATGAACTGGTCTCTCGGAGAATAGAAGCAATGTCTATTTTCCCCTTCACTTCTATGCGAAAAAAGGGTTTGCTATCCGGTACTTGATACCATTTCTTCTCTTTGGTTAAAAAACTGGGCTTAACCGTAATATGCACCACGCGTAAATCTGTTTTCGTTCTGACCGCTATTTGTGCAGCACCTCGCTGAAGTTTAGAGGCTTTGCCCGGTGTTGAACGCGTACCTTCCGGAAAAACTAATAATACATTGCCACTTTTAAGCCTTACGCTGCAGTCTTCCAATAAGCTCTCAGGGTCGCGATTCGGAATATAACCTGCTGCTTTTACAATTCCTTTGATAAATGGATTGTGCCATATAGCGGCTTTAACTAAACAATCGCATTGCGGCAAACGCGACGCAATTAACACGTAATCAATCAAACTCGGATGATTGGCGACAATTAAGCAGTTGCGATCTTGTTGCAGCACTTCCTCGCCGATAAATTCGTAGTCAATCGCTCCCCAAAATCGCATCGTCTGGCAAAAAAAAGCGAAAGAGTGACGAATGATTGATTGCACTTTCAATTCTCGCTGAGCCTGATTTTTTACCGATATTGTCATCAGAGGAAAGATGATAAACGTCAGGCAGAGTGCCCCAAGGCCGAAAACCGAAAAACATAAACCGGTTGCAAATACGCGCCAGGTTTTATTAATGCGCTGAGAAAGAGATAAAGATTGGGCCGCCACGAATTAACGCTTCCAATGCCAATGAATTCGCCGCGCAGCTATTGTCCATGTGTTGTGATTGCTCAGTAAATTAGCAATGACATCAAGAGACTGCGGGAGCTGTTCTTCCGGAGACGGTGCTTTTGATAACAGTTGTTTTGACAACGGTTCTTGTGGTGATCCAGCGACAGTCTGCCTTGAGCCTGGTTCCCATGAGAGCTGGTAATTATCGCCACCGGTTAACACCATACCCAGTGCATATCCCTGGTAGTGACCGACATCAAATTGTTGATACGGGATCGGTAGTGGCTCATCAAAATCGACAACCAATACGTTATGATTCGGATATTCGGCTAAATAGGCTGCAGCTTCAATCAGTGCGGAATGCAAGGTGTTTTCACCAGCACCTATCGAGGCGACCGGAATTGCCTTTCGGGTAGCAATGGTAAACAAACCTGCCGCCGTATTGTGGACGGATTGAGAAAACGCGGTAGGGGATGCATCTTCCCCATTGAGGATATCCTGCAGCAGTTTGACCGTACGGGTCAGCTCGCCATGCCGGCTTGAAAAAACAATGTAATCAATATCCTGATCAGGAGTTTGCTGAGTCAGGGAGATTGCCGTTTGCATTGCAAGCTTGCTCAGTGAACTCATACGACGGCGCATCATTGCCGGGATCAGGTTGCTGGGAACCGGCACTCGTGTTTCTGGCCAGATCTGATGATTGTCTGCCCAGGTCGCCCATGCTGCCTGATCGATTAAACCAGGAGAAAGCGCCTGCCAGTTAATGATGTTAAAATGTACACTGTTCATTGGCGGTATTGTATACTTCCTGTCTTCTCGGTTCCATCATTAAAAGTAAAGTATTGCCATCAAATGGTTACGAGAAGACTATATGATTGTTTATTGTTCAGGCAACGACTATTTCGATGCCTAATCATTGAATAAGGACTAATAAATACCTGGCTGTCGCTGCTGTGCTTGTTACGCTAGCGGGTTGTGGTCGAGTGCAACCGATCCTTAATGTAGAGAATACCCCAGTTGCTTTTAATCTTCAAAGTTCTGAAGTAAAACAAGCAATTATAGAGGCAGGCATTGGCCGTGGATGGGTCATGAAGGAAACAACACCGGGTAAAATTCGAGGTGAATATCAGGCGAGATCACATCAAGCAATCATTGATGTTACCTATAATGCGAAAACATACTCGATCGAATACGCTGATTCGGACAACCTTAAGTATGAGGATGGAAAAATTCACCGTAATTACAACCGTTGGATAAATAATCTTGATGTAGATATTAAGAAGAAGCTGGCGATGCTGGCTCAATAAAATCCATTTTTTTACAATAATATTGGTTAGGCTTATTTGTGACTTTATATCAACGCGACCCATTTAATGCACTTGATGCAAAAACGGAAGCTCAAAAACTGGCGTTTGCGCCTATTGTGTTTCATACCGCAAGAACACTGCGTGATTTAGGTATTCTGGCAGCCATCGATGAGGCGGGCCAAGATGGCCTTAATGCGGAGCAAATCGCCGCGCAAACCGAGGTTTCCGAATACGGTGTTAAAGTGCTGTTGGATATGGCCCTGAGCGCACACATTGTCACCTGGAATAAGCCTAACTATGTTTTAGCAAAGCTGGGGCACTACTTGCAACATGATGGTATGACCCAGGCGAATATGGATTTTACCGCGGATGTTTGTTACGCCGCGATGATGCACTTGACCGAAGCGATTAAAGAAGGCACGCCAGCAGGTCTTAAAGAGCTGGGCGATTGGACAACGATTTATGAAGGTTTATCGCAGTTACCGGAAAAAGCCAAAGAGAGCTGGTTCAATTTTGACCATTTCTATTCAGATCGTTCCTTTCCCGTTTTGCTAGAACGAGTCTTTGCCAATAAACCAAAACGTCTTTTTGATATTGGCGGCAATACCGGTAAATGGGCACTGCAGTGTTGTAATCACGACCCTGACGTTGAAGTAACCATCATTGATTTGCCGCAGCAAATTGAAATGGCCCTGAAAAATGCCAAACAACAGGGTTTTGCCGATCGTATCAAAGGCCACCCGGCCAATATGCTGGATGCTTCTCAGTCTTTGCCGAACGGCGCAGATGTGTGGTGGATGAGCCAGTTCCTTGATTGCTTCTCGCCAATGGAAATCCTCAGTATTTTACGTCGTGTTCGTCAGGCAATGTCACCCGATGCTACTGTGTATATTCTGGAACTGTTTTGGGATGCCCAGCGTTATGATGCTGCTGCCTACAGCCTGAATGCGACTTCACTGTATTTTACCTGTTTAGCCAACGGCAACAGCCGTTTCTATCGTAGCGATGATTTCCTTGAAATTGTCGCTGAAGCGGGTTTTGACGTCGCAACTCGCACCGATGATATTGGTTTGGGTCATACGTTACTCGAACTGAAACCCTCTCATTAGTTCTCAGTTTGAGTGCTGTGAAAGCGAGCCACGACGGATGCCGGAGTGGCTTGCTCCAGCCAGCGGACGATTCTCAGCTGAGTTTCAGGAAATGATCGGGTTATTGCGCGAGCATGCCCACAAGATTCCATCCGCCAGAACTCTTTATCACCATTCAGTTGTCGGTAAATGGCTTCACCATATTCGATAGGTACAATGCGATCAGCGACACAATGAATGACCAATGATTTCGTTTCAGGCAAGTGAGTGACAACGGCTTTCGCCGCATAGTCATCACGCATTAGCAGGTGAGCCATCCACGCGTATAGCTTGCTAAACATTCCCTTTTCGAGCACATATTTGGTGACATCGATATAGCTGGTAAATGATGAATCAATGATCATGCCATCGATATATATGGGGTTATCAGCCCAGGCTCGCATAAAAATATTTCCTCCCGTCGAGGTGGCAATGACAAAACTAGGGAGCATCGTATTGTCTCGAAGTTGTTCGATATAGCTGAGTACCGAAATGGCATCCAGGTAGGCGGCTTTATCACTCACATCACCGGTTGAATGGCCAAAGCCTGAATAGTCAAAAACCAGTACGTCATAGCCGTGAGCAGCGAGCCAATCGACTTTTTCTCTGGTTTGCTCCATATGGCCACTATTTCCGTGGAAATGGACAATGATGCCGTTACTGTTATTTCTTGTGGCGGCCGGGATCCACAGATAAGCAATATCGTTGCCTGATAGAGAGTGAAGCCAGCGAACATCCGGGTTCAGTGAACTTGCCTGCGAGGGCGCATAAAAAGCAGTGTTGGCACAGCCTTGAGTCAGTATGAGAATAAAAAGAAGTGAGATAGCTTTGCACATTGTCTTCCCTCCGAAATCTAAAGATATACGGTAAGGGAGTGACGTCGTTCTTATTAGCCATACAAAAAGCGATTACAAGATATTTTTGATGGCTAGTCACCTGAAAAACAAAGTGAAGTTGAAGCGATATATTTGTAGGGTAGTTTGTTCTGTGGGGAGTACGCGTAGGTTGTTCGATCTGGCTCTTTTGTTTACCTTGGGTGGTAAAGCGATTGTGCAATTCACCAGATTGAGTAACTATTAGCGCTTCCACTAAAAAGGTGTGGCAGTACGAAAGATTAAGGTAATAGGCATGTCGAAAAAGTTCTATGTCGTATGGGTGGGTCGGGAAACCGGAGTATTCACGAGCTGGCCGTATACCAAAAAGCAGGTTGATAAGTATCCTCAGGCAAAATACAAATCGTTTCCGACCCAGCAGGAAGCAGAAGCGGCTTATGCTGCAGGTTGGAGCGCTGCGGGTAAAAGCATGGTGAAAAAGCAGGCCAGTGCAGCGGGCAAGACACCGACAACATTGAAAAGCGCCGGTGTGAAATCGCCAGAGCAGGATAATGCATCAACCCAACATTTTGACGTGAAAATATACTGTGATGGTGGCTGCGATCCAAACCCGGGAAAAGCGGGTTCGGGTGTGGCTGTGTATCGTGACGGAAATTTAGCCGAGCTGTGGTACGGACTCTATAACCCTCAGGGAACCAACAACTCAGCAGAGCTGAATGCTTTATATCAATCATTGCTGATAGCAAAAAAGGCGATTGATAATGGCAAAGCGGTTCAAATTCTCTGTGATTCACAATACTCAATTAACTGTATAACGAACTGGGCATTTAGTTGGCAGAAAAAGGGGTGGAAGAGGAAAACGGAAGGGGATATAAAAAACCTGGAAATTATTCAGCAGGCTCATGAACTATATAAAAAAATAAGCAGTGATGTTGTAGTCTCGCATGTGAAGGCCCACATAGGCATTGAAGGTAACGAGCTGGCAGATCGCATGTCAATCTTTGGCATCGACCAGCAAGAAGCCCGTTTCAGCCAGTACTCAGATCCGCCGGATATCCAGAAAATACTCGCGCTTAGAACGGGTTAATTGTTTTAAGGGCTTAAACCAGCCACTTAATCAATAATTCCAAAGAAGGGTTCTGCATTGTTTTCGGGCGTACCAAGTAATAACTGTTACCTGATGCCACGGTTAAAGGATGCGGAGCCACCAATCGACCTGATTCCAAATCGGGTTTAGCCAAGGTCACATCACCAATTGCAATACCAAAACCTTGAATCGCGGCACTGACCGACAAATCTAACGTTGCAAAGTGCTGATTTTGTTCGGCGGTCAATTTAGGGCTTTGTGCTTGCTTTAACCATAACGCCCAGTCACTTTTTTGTGGTGTCGCATGTAACCAAGTGAATTCTTTCATGTTCTCTGTGGTTAATAAGAGATTATCTGCGGGTAATAAAGAAGCCGAGCATACAGGGGTCAAATATTCCTCAAACAGTAGATTTGCCAGCAACGACTTCTCTTGCGGAGTTCGCCCGTAACAGATGGCAGCATCAAAGGGTTCCGTTGAAAAATTCACACTGTGTTTAATCGCAGACGTCAGTTCGACATCGATAGCAGGGTAGGCTTGCTGAAAGGTCATTAGCTTTGGTAATAACCATGGCGTAATACAGCTTGGTGCTTTTAACTTGATCTGTTGCTTGTTGTTCGACACTTGCTCGACGGCGCGGTGAATCTGATTCATCGCTTGTTCGACAAGGGGAAGAAACTCGCTACCTTTATTGGTCAGGATTAACCCTCGAGCATGACGGTGAAACAACCGCACTTTCAGCTGTTCTTCCAGAGAAATGATCTGACGGCTTACTGCCCCTTGCGTCACATTCAATACTTGAGCGGCAGAAGTAAAGTTAAGGTGCTCTGCCGTAATAAGGAATGCCTGGAGTTCTTTCGTTGACGGTAATCGATTTATCATACTTATTTCCGGTAGTTATTGCTGCCTGAGGTATGCGTTTTTCTCATGGCTAGTATGTCGACATTTCGATTCTGATTTCAAGTCAGGTCTGTTTAAATCTAAAGATTAGAACATTGGATGAACTATTTATATTGCGATGTTGCATGAAAATCCGAAATCTAAAGATATTGAAGGCTGTTTATTCGTGTGAGGAGTTGAAGGAATGAAATCATTGGCGTCAAAGTTGGTACCAAAGACAGTAGAAAAACTCATACCATATCAATCTGCACGACGCATTGGTGGCAATGGTCATCTGTGGTTGAATGCTAATGAACTTGAGAGCAGTTGCCAATACGGAGATGAGTCTGAAGGGTGTAACGATACTTATAACCGTTACCCGGATTTTTTACCCCATGATATTGCTAAAGAGTACCAATCCTATTGTGAGCAAGCATCAGGTGCATTAAGTTGTGAAACTGTGGCAGTACGTGGCGCTGATGAAGCGATTGATTTATTAATCCGTACTTTTTGCCAACCTGGAAATGACCAGGTAATGGTCTGTCCGCCTACTTATGGCATGTATGAATTCTGTGCCGATGCTTTTTCTGTTAATACATTAAAAGTGCCGTTATTAGCTAACTTCCAACTCGATATTGCCGCGATCAAACCGCAACTTGCAAATACAAGTCTGTTATTTTTATGCTCACCCAATAATCCAACGGGTAATACAATCCATCATCACGATATTGTTGAATTGCTTGAAGCGACCAAAGAGTCAACGTTGGTGGTCGTCGACGAGGCATATATTGAGTTCGCACCCGAAACGAGCGTGCTGCACTTGATGGCGAAGTATCCACATCTGATCGTGATCCGCACTTTGTCAAAAGCATTCGGGTTAGCCTCGATTCGTTGTGGCTTTTTAATGGCAGATGAAAGTGTAATGGCTTATGTGGCTCGACTAATTGCGCCGTATCCGATTGCTGATCCAACGGCTGAAATCGCGCTAAAAGCTCTCGCGTCAGAAGGCCTGAGAAAAATGCGCAGTCAAACCGATGAGCTAGTTACGATCCGTGAATGGTTTATCAGCGAATTAAAATCGTTACCAATTGTTGATGTGGTTTTTTCATCGGCAACCAATTTCGTGCTGATTCGATTTAATCCATCAACCAGTGTTTACGATTACTTGCTGACTAAGGGTATTGTTACCCGAAATCAAGCGCATGAATCGATGCTCGAACACTGTGTAAGAATTTCTATCGGTTCAAAGAGCAGTATGCTTGAAACTTTAAATGCGTTAAAACTATATCAATAGGAAGAGGGATCTTATGATGAAAAAACTAATGAGTGTCGGAATTATTTTGGCGTCAGCGTTATTTACCACAGCGCAAGCCGCTGATGAAAAAGTAGTGCGTCTAGCGTCAGATTTTACTTATCCACCGTTTAACTATAAAGACGCATCAGGCACACCAAAGGGATTTGATATTGAGATTGCTGACGCACTATGTGCGGAAGCGAAGCTAAAGTGCGAATGGATTTCACAGAATTGGGATGGCTTAATTCCAGCACTGTTATCACGTAAAGCCGATGTCATTATGGCATCAATGCGTATTACGGAAGAACGTAAAAAACGTGTATTGTTTACCGATAAATATTACCAAACGCCTGCGCGATTTGTTACGGGCAAAGGATCAGGTATTACCATTGATAACACCGGGCTAGAAGGCAAAACTATTGGTGTTCAGCTTGGCACAATTCACGATCGTTATGTCACTGACATATATGGCGATGTGGCGAAAATTCGTCGTTATACCGGTCAAGATGAAGTGTATCTTGATCTCGAAAGTGGTCGTCTTGACGCTGTTTTTGGTAATTCCGATCAGCTTGTCTTAGCATTCTTAGAAAAAGAACGCGGTAAAGACTTTGAATTAGCTGGCGAACCAGTAACAGACAAAGCCTACATTGGTGAAGGTACGGCATTAGCATTGCGCTTACAAGATAAGAAATTGGCTGATAAATTTAACCAAGCGATCAAAACCATTCGTGAGAACGGTACTTACGATAAAATTGCTGCAGGTTACTTTAGTTTCGACATTTATGGTGAATAACTTTTTTTAAAGGTTAAAACGCTCTACATCATAATAACGAAAAGCAGTCGTATATAAGTTTATCGTAAAAAGTGTGTACATTTCTGCGTGAGCGAATGAACGTCCTGTTTTACGGGCTTTATCTAAAAACACACACTGTGTACAACAGTGTGTGTTTTTTTATTCAATAAAGGGAATTTCTGTTTCGCGTAACGCGGATAGGGACATTTTCGTGTTAGACCTTCTGCTCTACCTGCAAGGTTTCGGATAAATTTTAGTATTGATAACTCTGCTCGATTTAGATGGTTGGACTTGGCAATGTAAAGCTGTCCATCGCGGTACTTAAATGCGGATTTAGTGAACTCTGCGGATTGCTTAGAGCGTTTCTTTTTAAAGGTTGGGGATTTAGCTCGACCATCAAAGAAGTTCTTAAAAGCAGTTTGCTGGTGGCGTAACGATTGTTGAAGTGGCACACAAGAAGCATCATTCAGCCAATTAAGCTCAGGTTCTTTCTTGAGTTCAGTTAATCGGATTGCTCATTGTAGTAAGCATCGGTACGCCAGCGCAGGATAGAGTTATATATAAATCGCACACAGCCGAACGTCTGCTCAAGTAAAGTTACTTGTTTAGTTGTTGGGTAAATGCGGTATTTATAAGCTCTCTCTTTCATGGCCCACAAGAACACACCAATTTTTGTGAGTGTAAAGAATATTTAATCAACCAAGAGGATGGCGTTTCCTCCCCCACATCCGCGCTTCGCGACTACTGATGGGATATCAATGCCGAAGGTTTTAGATTACTAGGCAACACGTTTCACTTTGAGGTGATTGGAATTGATTGAAGTTTTGAAGTTTTGAAGTTGGTTGGGTATTGAAAGAAAAACCACCAGCAACGCCTTGTTACTGGTGGTTTATTGAGTGTCGGGCTTGCCCGTTGATTAAATCATTGCGCCAACACTTAGTGTGGCCATGATTAGAAGAGTCAGGATACCAATTAGCGGCGCGACCCATTTAATCCAGCGGACGTATGGGACGCGGGCGATAGCCAGGCCCCCCATAAGTACTGCTGAAGTTGGTGTCATCATGTTCACGAGACCAGAAGCTGACTGGTAAGCAGTCACTACCAGGTCACGGCCTACACCGGCAAAGTCAGCCAGAGGAGCCATGATTGGCATAGTCATTACAGCAAGGCCAGAAGATGAAGGAACCACGAACGATAGCAGGATTTCCAGCCAGTACATTACGTTGATGAACACGATTGAAGACAGGCCGGTTACTGCGTGCTCGGCATAGTTCAGGATGGTATCTGTGATCATGCCCCGATCCATGATCACTACGATACCACGTGCAATACCGATAATCAGCACAACACCCAGCATGTCACGGGCACCGTCGATGAAGCTTGATGTTAACTCTTCTTCGCTCATTCTGGCGACTAGACCGGTGATGATAGTTGAAGCAAGAAACAGTGCTGAGAGTTCAGCCATCCACCAGCCAGCAACGGCTACGCCATATATCATGATACCGAAAGAAGCGGCGAACAGAGCCATGATGATTTTACGAGTGGTGGTGAACTCCAACAATTCGTCAGACAGATTGCCAAGGAAGTGTGCTTTGTTCTCTTTATACTTGTCATAAACGACAGACTTGGTTTTGTCTTCACGAACCATTTTGGCATAGCGCATCACATAGCCCACACAGATCACCCAACCGATAACCAATATAGCGACACGCGGTTCGAGACCGTCAGTGAAAGAGATGCCTGCGGCGTTGGATGCAATTACTGTTGCGAATGGGTTGATGGTAGAGCCAAGACTACCGATACCTGCACCTAGCTGTACGGTCGCAGCCGCAACTAAAGGGTCAAAGCGGGCTAGCATCATGACAGGAACCAGCAGAGTATAGAAAGGTATTGTCTCTTCGGCCATGCCGTAAATCGTACCACCTGCAGCAAACATTGCCATCAGGATTGGGATCATCAATTCTTCCCGGCCTTTCAGGCGAGTCGTAATACGCGCTATACTGGCATCAATAGCGCCAGTTTTTGTTACCAGGCCAATGAAACCACCGATCACCAGGATGAACAGGGCTACGTCGATACCCGCTGCTTCATAGGTGTTGTGGTCGTAGAAACCGTCAATCGGTGCCAGCAGGACATCGACTACGCCTTGCGGGTTGTTGTCTATTGATTGGTAGGTACCGTTTACAGGTACTTCTCTACCTAGCTCTTCACTCATGACGCGATCATACTGGCCGGCCGGTACAATCCAGGTCAGCAATGCCACCAGGGCAATCAGTGCAAAAAGAATGGAGTAGGCTGAAGGGAATTTAAAGTTGGCGAAGAAGCCACCTTTCTCTTTTTTTGTTACGGTTTGGGTCGTCATTATTGTCTCCTTGTCTTTCTACTGTCGCCAGTAGAAAGGGGTCACTCTGTATACCAAACGCTGATATAAAATGTTTATCAAGCAAAATAGAAATCTCAAATTATTCGAAATTTTCTTTTATTAGCACTTCACTGTCCAAAAGCATTGTCTTCCCTTTGGCAATCACGCCATTAAGCGTAAAGTCATCATTGAAGATACAGATATCGGCATCATGGCCAAGCCCAACCCGTCCTTTGTTTATTCCTAGTGTATCGGCAACGTTGGCCGTCATCATGGCAATGGCCTTCTCTGGTTCAATCCCCACGTTAATCAATTTCGGCAAAAATATAAGGTTGCTATCACAACTTGCGGCAACAATGCCGGTAAGCTCTCCCAGTTCGTTAAACTCTGGCAGACTTCCATTACCATCTGAGCTGGTGGTGATTCGGTCGGCGGCAACACCTGACTCAAGTGCGAGTTTTATCATTTGCTCTTGAGGGGTGTCATTGCCAGGGGCGGAAGTGATATCGATTTTCCCGCCTTTCAATGCAAAGCTAATAGCATCATCAAATAGGCTCGGATTACGCTCTAAATGCGTAGGAGAGAAATGCTTAATAGGCACTCCCATATCGAGCAGTTCTTTAATCTGGGCAAATGGCTGTGGTAGGTCTCCCATGTGAATATGAAGCACGCCACGTTTCCCTGACAGCATACCTGCAACTCGAACATCAGAGATGATCCGCGCTAACTCCTGAGTAGTTGGGAAAGAACATCGATGATCGGCTAGCGCGATTTTTACGCCTAGAACTGATGGAATAAAGGCAATATCATCACGAATCGATCCGGTGATAGTTTTGGTAGGGACTTCATAAGATCCGGTGTACATGAAGGCGCTAATGCCTTTTTCAGTAAGCGCGGCGGCTTTGGCATACAGATCGCGAGGTGACCGGGAAATTCCATCTGTACCAAGGACGCCGATAACTGTTGTGGTACCAGCCTGTAACAATTTCTTTAGAGTAACCTGCGGCACTCGGCTTGCAAACCCAGATTCTCCACCACCACCTATAAGATGGACATGTTGATCAATCAATCCTGGTGTTACGATTTTCCCACGGCAGTCGATAGTAGTTACATTACTCAGGCCAGTGACATTCAAATCAGGTTCTATTGCTATTATTTTTCCTTGTCCTAATAAGATGTCGGTTTTGCCTATTTTATTTGGGTTATAGAGATTGGTATTTTTAAGTAGGGTAAACATGATTTCCTCTTTGTTTTGTTATCAGAAAACTGCCTTATATTTCAGCAATCGCAGAGATACAAGACGGCTACTATCGGAAAACCACCAGCAACAAGGCGTTCTTGGTGGCTTAATATCACGCTAGGAAATTAAGAGATGACGCTGCAACATGGCGGCCAATATGTGGGGGGAGGTGTTGCCACCGTATAAATTTTTACAGATTCGATTTTCATAATGATACCTATCGTGAATAGGTTGACAGTGTTACCCAAATAAAAAAATCGAACAATTTAAATAAACTTCAAGATTGTTGAGAAAAATTAAACATTCAATCCACAAAAAAGCCATGCACCTTGATTTATTGATTGTAATCAAAAAATATTATTGATAATGGTCACGCTAACTAATCCTATTCATTTGGATTGGTGAGCTACGAATCAAAAAAAACACCTAAAATGTGACTAATTACATCCTTAATCAGTGCCTCTTTCTTGTTTCCTTTTTTAAAAATAAATCCCCATTCGCCTAAATGAATTGTGCAATCAAACGGCTTACACAGCTCGCCACTAGCAAGCTCACGGTAAACAAAAGGGGAGTTCATTAAGACAACACCTTTATCATGAGCTGCAAGCTCTATGGCAGTCATTTTGTCGCCTGTCGTTAAGTAAGGTTTGAACCTACGGTCAGGAGCGAATTCATTGAACCAGCGTTTCCAATCGTCCTCATCGCGGGTGGTCGATATGATTGGCAGTTTGGTAATTTCTTCTGGTGAACTGCAATCTTCAATACCAAATCGCTTAAGTAAATCAGGTGTACAGAAAGGGGTGATTTCATGAGGGAATACCTTAATCCAGCAGAATTCGCTCTCTATGTTCTGGGGTTCTCGCTCTAAGATGAAAGCTAAATCAGCATGCTTGCTATTGAAATGATCGTAACCAGGCATGGTTATCTTAAGCTTGATGTTTTCGTGATTCTCTGTGTAGTCAACAAGCTTCATGTTAAGCCATTTTATTGATGGCATTACATAGGTCTGAATGGTTAGTTCGTTGCTGTCAAAGCCACTTCGTACTACTGATAATCTTTGATCTAAGGTGCTTAAAATATCCTTTACTTCAATGTAGAAGGTTGCGCCATCGCTGGTTAGTGAGATCCCACGGCCTGACTTTTCTAATAGCTTTTTGCCGAGCTCTGATTCTAGTTTTTTTACCTGCAGTGATATAGCAGAAGTGCTTACGCATAGTTCCCGAGCGGCCACTGAGACACTTGATAGTCTAGCTACGCTCTCAAATGCCTCTAAGGTCTTTAATGACGGTATGTTTGGGTAGTTTGATTTCATTATTTTTATACATGTAGACGTAACAGCGACAAAAATCGTGCTTAGCGGAAAATGGTCTGCCGCAAGAAAAGTTCGGAGCGAAAAGGTATTTTTTACGCGATAATCGCCTTATCACTTGATGAGATAAGAAGAATTTTCTCTGCGCCATCGAACGCTGTTTTTAGTGTTTCAGGTCTTGAGTAATCAGCTTCACGCACTTGCACACCCAAGGCAGATAAATCGCTTGCCTTTTCAGGAGTACGAACCGCAGCAATAATTTCTGAAGCATCTATTTTGCTGATTAAATGTTTGATCACTAGACGGCCAAGTTGGCCAGTTGCACCTGTTACAACAATCATATTTATAACTCCATGTATTTATTATTGTTTTGCGACAACTATATCGTTTCGCATTTGATTGATAATTACCCTTTAAGTAAACTCAGAGTTAACTATGGCTAAACTGTATGTAGAAATGATCTCGATAGATGACATGATGGTGTTTACCAAGGTGGTCGAAACTCAATCTTTTACCAAAGCAGCGGAACAGTTAGGTATTGGCAAAGCGCGAGTTTCCCAGATAGTGACCAAGCTTGAGCAAGGATTAAATACACGCCTGCTGCACCGAGCTACACGCTCGTTATCACTTACTGACACTGGAGTACGCTACTGCAAAAAGTGTCAAATGATTCACGACCTGGCGATACAGGCCAACACTAAAGTTCAGTAACGAGCCAAGTGGTCTAATAATCGTTACACAGAAAGTTGAGACCTTTTTCACCCTCTGACGTGGCGATAAAGCGATTGCGGGGGCACTCACCAAAACATGCAAATTTGTATTCGCAACTTTGGCATTGAGTGTTTAGATCTTTCAACTTGGCGAACCCAAACTTTTGTTGTAGCTTTTAATATAAGCTTCTAACGTTTCTACGTTCATCTCAGGAGAACAACCCTTTCTGTACTCTAAAAGGTCTTCCTTGCTTAGGTAGTATCAGTAGTCGCAGCCTAAGTTACATTTAGATCCGGTAGGCTTAGCCATAACGTGAGTACGTTTAGCTACTTTACCATTGTGTTGTTCACCTGTTTGAATAATCATAATAAACCTTCTAAATATTCTCTGCTCTTAGCATCAATATTTAATTATGAAACTTATTTCTCCTTTCAGAGTGAAGTTAGTGTAATCAAAAAGTGGCTATTGGGAGTGCAAAAAGAGCGAACAACGCCAAATTGCCACTTCTAGAAACATGATCGCTCCGTTGGCCGCTTCGCAACGACATTTCCCTTACACTCACGATGGACAATTAAGACTTAAAGAGCAGCGTTCGTTAAGTTCTAAGCTTGTAGTGCCTACTCTTTTATTGAGTATGACATTTACAGCATCAGCAGATGGATTGATTGGTGCGGGACACTACACTCCAGGAGTCGGAAAGATTCGGAATATGACGATGTCTGAAGAGGCAGCGATTTGTTTTTGAGCAATACAACGATCATTATGGACATTATCGGAGGCGCAACTGTAGATTAAAGGCTCTTAAAGCTTACTTAAAAGCGATTTAATGAGATGACATGGATGCTCTCTCAGTCGATAATATGAGTTTTATTGATTGCTGATGAACCATACTTGTTGTGATTCTATTGTGCTAATTTATGCATAGTAGTTAATCTCTCAAGTTAAAGTATAGAGGACACCCTATGAAAGATGAAATAACCTTCTGCCGTACAGGTTTTCTTTGGCTATTTCTGAAAGGGATGGAGAGAGTGTATCCAGGAAGTATAGAAAGTCTTTCCTTACCAAATACTCTGTTATGCAATAAGATGAGGCTAATGCCAGTATCCGAAATACTGAGATGTTTTTCAGAACTCAGAGAAAGAACTGGCGATGATATGTTTGTAATTAAGGGAGGGAAGGAAATTATATTATCCGATTATCCTTCATTAAGTTATCCAATCGATACGTCTCAGGACTTATTTACTGCAATAATGCGCCTAAATTCCTTGGTAGCAGTATTTCAGTCAGGAACTGAGTCAATTACAACCCGAAGTGCAAATATTCTTAAATGGTGCTATAATGTACCCTCTATTACTGGTGATGAGCGTCTATATGACAGTATCGTAGCTGTTTGGGTTTTTATCCATATTCTTAAGTCTTTCCATAGTACAACTTATACCCCAGTTAGAATTCTATTGCCTGGTAGCAAGTTAGGGAAAAGTGGGGAAGTGGACGCACTATTTGGATGCGCTGTTGACTGGAATCAAAAGGAAGCACAAGTTTGGTTTCCCTATGAAGATGTTGTAAAAAGAAATCCAAAACCTAATAATCAGCCTTATGATTTTAAAATGGATAAATTAGAAATTATGACTTATATTGATTTGCCTAAATCAAATGATTTTTTGAGGTGCATTTATGAGTTGATAAATTATGCTAAAGAATTCGAGTTTCCTAACCTTAATTTTATCGCAAGCATTATAGAAATATCTCCCCAACAATTGCAACGCAAGCTTCAAAAAAAACAGATAAGCTTTACGGCTCTGGTAAATCACCAGTTACTGTGTAACCAAGCTCCTAATCTACTTCCTCTACATGGTATTGAAGTCGTTGCTAATAAACTTGGTTATAAGAATGCTCAAAGTTTTACAAAAGCATTTAAGAGAGTTCATGGCTTAACCCCGAGGCAGTACCTAGAAGATGTATGATTTTCGGGAAGATGGTCATCCGAGAAACGATGCGGTATCGGTGCTGAAAGCTAATAACCTGTTGATAATTGATATGGGCCGATAAGGGCTAAAGCGCCATGAAGTTTTTCCAAAGCATCTTTTTCTGAGATACCAGATGGTACTGGAACATTAATCTGCTTCAGTACCGAAATGATAGTGGCATATAAGTCATGGGCTGATTCAATATTAGTCGCCTGATTAAGCCTAATTGCTTGCTTATATTCGTTGATGCCAATACTGGGAATTATATTAATCCTTTTTAAATTTGAACGCAGGTTGCTTGCACCCACAATTTGGTGATTAATTAGAGCATGGGAAATATTGCCGAACATCTCGCTATCAAACAGTTAAGTTGGCAATATCTAATACGATAAATCCTCTTTTATATGTAAAGCCCGTCAAAACCCAAGTGTGAATATCGAGTTTTCTCATATCATTCGACTTTTCTCTTTTTATACTTTTCGTTCTGCTGATCATTCATTTCATTAAACCAAGTGAGCACAAAAATAAATAGCCCCTAAATGAGAGGCTCATTATTTTATTTAAAACATACCATTTTCATGTGCCATTTCTTCTGGAACTTCCTGAATAATATCCCAGTGCTCGACTATTTTATCGTCTTTAATACGGAACAAATCGTAGAACGCTTGTGGTTTACCATTCCATCGCCCTTCGCTTTGCGTTAAGACAAAGTTACCTTCACCTAAAATACGGTGAACTTTATGGTAGTCGAACATATTGTTTTGAGATGCTAAGTAGGCAAGTGCCTCATTAAGGCCATCTAAACCATCTTTCACCATAGTGTTATGCTGATCATATTGCTCTGTACTAATATACTCACTGATTTTTTCAGGTGCCTTACCAAAAAATACATCTTCCATAAAGTTGGCAATTAGTTGCTTATTCTCTTCAGTTTTGTCTGTATCTGTGACAAGAGTCGGCCCATCAAACTGTGAACGACCACTGGCCGTTTCCTTTATAACTGGAGAGATAGCATCCCAATGCTCGGCAACTTGACCATCTTGCATACGCCAAACATCAAATGTTACGACTTCTTTGGCACCGAATGCTTCTGCGTTATCGTAAGTGTTGTGCATAACAATAAAATCACCATCCTCCAATAGGCGATGAGTTTTATAAGTTAATCCAGCTTCTTTTAACACAGGTAGGAAACCAAGTGCAGGCGCTAGTCCTGTTGGTACATGAGGATTATGCTGAATATAATCTTCACGGAAATATTTTTTCATTTCTTCGGCGTCAAAATCTTTAAAAAATGCATCTTGAGCCTTCATTACAGTCTGTTTCATTGGACTATTAACCATTTGATTATTTGAATCGGCTGCTGTACTTGTACATGCACTAAGCAATGATACGGTCGTCAGCAGTGCTGCGGTAATGTAAGAAGTTGATATTTTCATTTTATTAATTCCTGAAGGTTATGCTCACTATCAACGATGCATCTTTGTTAGCACTTATAGTTAAAATATAAGTTCATTTATATTTATCAGATTACATAACAATAACTTACCTTTAGTTAAGGTACCTATTATCTTAATTTTGGAATCTTAAATATAAACATTAGTCATGCTCCACAAAAATAAGTTCGGAGCGAAAAGGTATTTTTTACGCGAGAATCGCCTTAATCATCTCGCTTAGATTTGTCGTAGGACGACCAATCAAAGCACTTAATTCATCCTGATCATCAAATAATCCCCCCTTCGAAGCACCAACATCAGAATTTGCAAGCAATGCCGCGAATGGCTCAGGTAGTCCTGCGCCAACAAGTGCTTCTTTAAATTCATTTTCAGGCAGGTTCACATAAGGTATTTCTTTACTTGATTCCTGGCTAATTAGAGCTGAAAGGTCAGCGAGTGTGTATGACTCATCACCAGCTAGCTCGTAAACTTTTCCAGCTTGAGGTTCTTCTGATGTAATGACCACAGCAGCAGCTTCTGCATAATCTTCTCTCGCTGCTGAACTTATTTGGCCCTCACCCGCACTACCAATAAACGCCCCGTGCTCAATGGAAGGCGCTACACTTGCAAGATAGTTCTCCGTATACCAACCATTGCGAAGCAGCACGAAGGGTACCCCGCTCTCTTTCAAATATTTCTCTGTTTCAATGTGCTCTCCAGCTAATCCTAAAGGAGACGTGTCTGCATGCAGTAAGCTTGTATAGGCAATGAGAGATACACCTTCGCTTTTCGCAGCTTCGATGACATTCATGTGTTGTTCGGCTCTTTGGCCCAACTCACTTGATGAGATAAGAAGAATTTTCTCTGCGCCATCGAACGCTGTTTTTAGTGTTTCAGGTCTTGAGTAATCAGCTTCACGCACTTGCACACCCAAGGCAGATAAATCGCTTGCCTTTTCAGGAGTACGAACCGCAGCAATAATTTCTGAAGCGTCTACTTTGCTGATTAAATGTTTGATAACTAGACGGCCAAGTTGGCCAGTTGCACCTGTTACAACAATCATATTTCTAACTCCATTAGTTTCTTAATTGTGTTGCGTTAACTATATCGTTTGGTGTTTGATAGATAATTACCTTTTAAGTAAACTCATAGTTAACTATGACTAAACTATATACAGAAAATGATCTCGATAGATGACATGATGGTGTTTACCAAGGTGGTCGAAACTCAATCTTTTACCAAAGCAGCGGAACAGCTAGGGATAGGCAAAGCGCGAGTTTCCCAGATAGTCACCAAGCTTGAACAAGGATTAAATACACGCCTGCTTCACCGAACTACACGCTCTTTATCACTTACTGACACTGGAGTACGCTACTATAAAAAGTGTCACATGATTCAAGAGCTGGCGACTCAGGCCAACACTGAAGCACAGAAGCTCAGTAGCGTGCCAAGCGGCCTAATACGAATTTCAACGCCGATTGGCAATGCTGCATACATTAACCTCTTCAGTAAGTTTCTCAGCCAATACCCACAAATTCAGCTCGATGTTATGGAAAGTGACAGCTACAGCAACTTGATAGAATCTCGCTGTGATATTGCTATTCGCGCTTCCTCCGCGCTCGAAGATTCCAGCCTGTATGCAACTAAAATTGGTGAATTTGACGATGTTATTTGTGCTTCACCAGAGTACCTACAGCGTTTTGATGAGCTACAGTCAGCGCAAGATCTGCTTAAACTCGACTGGGTGAGTCACGATATAGTGCATGGTGATAAACTGCTGGTGTTAAAGTCGCCACAAGGAGAGGTGGTAAAACTGAGCAAAAAACCCAAAGTGCAGGTTCGCACCACTAACTCACTGAAAGGATTCCTGATCAATCATATTGGATTTGGTGTTTTGCCAGACTTTGCGGTTAAAGATGAGTTAGCTAGTGGTGAGTTGGTCAGAATCCTCCCAAAAGTTCATGATGTTACCATTCCTTTGTATGCCGTGTATCAAAACAAGGCTTTGATGCCGCTAAGAACGCGTACCTTGATAGATTTTCTCAAGCAAGAAGGGGGCGCTTTTAGGTAAAATCACATTACCAAAAAGTAAGGCTAACTAGTATTAATAGGCTATGAATGAGTACTTGATCTAACAAAGTTTGGGGCAATAGTAAGCTGGGTAGATGCAACCATCAGACACAACATACATACTATTCACTGTATTCCTACAGCGATATTGAATCATTTAAATCATGCAGAAACGGGTTTATATCAAAAATACACAGTGTTAAAGCACTGTATAAAAACTTCGGTAGCTGCTTTTTTGTATTTCGACGTTGAATAACGAACGCTTTTAATTTTTTTAAAGAATCGAGTTATATTCCATAGCTGAATACCTGGTGATTTTTTATTTAATCATAAAATTGTTTTGTGATAGACATACGTTTATCAACTGTAATGTTATGTAATAATTGTGATAAATAACCAATTAATAAAAATCTCAACTTGACGTATTACAAGAGTATGATACCACGTGAATATATTATCTAGCTTTAAGGGCCGTATTATCGCGGTCGTCGTTTTATTACTAACCGCTTCCTTAGCAATCTCGACCACTCTTTCCTATCGCCAACTTTCAACCTCAATTCTGAGCAATATTGATGAATACTCAATGCTTAAAATTGATAGCTCGTCCGATAAGATCACCGACTGGTTTCACACCATTAAAGAAGGTGTCATCGCTACTGCGCCAGACTTCGCGACAGATCGCGGCGATCTGCAGCTCTCCCTGATGGTTAAGCAAATCGCGAACGCTTCAAAAGCGTCAGATATTGTTGTGGGTTTTGAGGATGGCCGCTCTTATGGCGCTAAAAGTGGGATGCGAAGCGTATTTATGTACGATCCGCGTACTCGTGGTTGGTATAAGTCTGCCAAGCAGAAGCGCAGTACAGTAATAACCGGTATCTATAAAGGGGCATCATCGGGCAACCTGATGGTCAGCATCGCAGAACCCTTCTTCGGTGGAGACAAGTTCCGTGGTGTGTTACTCGCCGATATCGAGTTGAGCCTGCTTACTGATGTGGTCAATCAGTCTCCTTTCCCCGGGGCAATGACCGGCTTATATGACAACCAGGGTATAACCATTGCTTCAACCGGCGAAGTCGATGTTCCCGGTAAAACCAAACTGTCTGACTTCCCCGAACTCGCTGAACTTGAGCGTAAAGTTCTTGCCACCGATAGCGGAATTTTCAACTACAGCTTAGGTGGTGTTGAAAAGATAGCTTACTTCCAGGCCATTGAGCTTGATAAAGAGACCCGTTGGCACCTGCTTGTTGGTATTGATAAGTCTGTGGCCTACGCAGAAGTTGATGAAGCGTTGAATACCTCTTTATTCACCGCAGGGTTATTGATCCTCTTTGCTTCCGCGATTATTTTGGTTGTATTTAATCGGCTGTATCGTCCAATTCTTGCGTTGAAAAGCACGATAGTCGATTTATCGCAAGGCAATGGCGATCTTACCCGACGCCTTGATGTGTATACCAAGGACGATCTGGGCCAAATCGCAGAGGCGGTAAATACCTTCATCGGCAACTTGCAAGCTATGATGCTGGAAGTATCCCAATCAACAGAGCATATTTCAGAAGGTATCGAACAGCTTAAGACACAGACCGAGCTTAACGATACTGTATTAGCCTCTCACTCTTTAGAAACAGATCAGGTAGTAACCGCAGTCAATGAAATGAGCTCAACGGCAGACAGTGTCTCGCAAAGTGCTTCTCAATCTGCGGCATTTACGCAAAATACCAGTGACGAAGCAGAGCAATCTAAACGTGTGGTTGACGGTGCAGTAAGCAGTGTGGCGGCCTTGGTTGATGAAGTTGACGCCATGGCACTTAATATCCAAACCATGAGTGAAGATACCCAAAAAATTGGTTCTGTCCTCGGCGTCATTGGTGAGATTGCCGATCAAACCAACTTATTGGCTTTGAACGCTGCTATCGAAGCGGCCCGTGCGGGAGAGCAGGGGCGCGGGTTTGCGGTCGTAGCTGATGAGGTACGTGCTTTGGCTGCAAGAACCCAGCAGAGTACATCTGAAATCAACGAAATGCTGACTAAGTTACACAAGGGGACAAGCTCGGTCGTTACCGCGATGGATGATACTAAGCGTCGCTGTCAACAAACCGCTGACACGACCTCCAACGTTAACGATAGCCTGGATTCAATGGCGACATCAGTGGTCAAAATTAATGATCTCGGGATCCAGATTGCCGCGGCTGCAGAGCAGCAAAGTACGGTTACGGAAGAGATAAACCGCAACATGATGACAATCCAGGACATGGTTGGTCAGCTTACCGATAATGGTGCCCAAACCATGGACAGTACGCGTAACCTTGCAAGCAGCAATGAACAACTGGCGGCGATCGTCAGTCAATTTAAGCTTAAGTAACTTAACGTATAACGATCTAATAATGGGTAAAACTAAAGCCGCCATATCGTTGGCGGCCTAAGGTGATGGAGTGAGGTGTTCACTCCATCATGTCTTCAGTGCTCGTTCTCGCAATCAATGCATCGCCATGCTGGCTGTACTTCTCCCTACGAATATTCAGTACTTATTGCCCTTCAGCTAAATCACGTTTTTCACAATGCCTTGCATCAAGAGTGAAATGCCAGAGATTTCATCATCACTATCATCGGAAGTGCGGGTGCAATTTTGGTTGGTTTACTGGGGAGAATAGTATGTATTTGATTGATATAGAAAATAAATGCAATTTAGTACATTCAATAAATTGATGTTGTTGTGATCTTAGTTCACGTAATAGCTGCTACGGAGTTGCAATTTTATATATACTCCTAGGGAATAGGTTGCTGCTGATAAATAAGTAGAGCATGAGAATAACAAGAATTAAGCCCGTTAAACTGAGTACCAGAACCGCGCTGTTATTTGGTGCGGGTCTAACGGCAATTGCGGCTTTTTGCCTGTTTTTTACTCGTTATTTCTTTTTGTATAACATCAATGAAATTGAAAACACCCAAATTCGGCATGATAACGAGCAAGCTAGAGCCATTATCGAATTGCTGGTTGATGAGCAGGAAAATCGTTCTTATGATTGGGCTTATTGGGATGAGACCTACGAGCTAGTGACTAAGGGCGATCAGGGTTACCGCCAGAGAAATTTATATTATGACGGCCTGAAAGCTTTGGATATTGATCTGATCGTTTACCTTAACCGTGAGGGTCAGGTTGTTGAAACTGCTCTTGCTGAAAACAGTATGAATACTGACCGTGTCTCGAACCAGCTACCAGCAGAGTTAAAAAAAGCCCTTCTTTCTGATAGCGGACTAAAACCTTATTTAGACCAAGCTGCTACATTGCATGATTCACTGCAAAGTAGCCAGTCTGGGTTAGTTTCTGTTGGCGATACTATATGGGTTATCAGTATTACACCTGTGTTAACCAGCGAGGCAGAAGGGCCTACTGGCGGCTGGATGGTGTGGGGGCGGCATCTATCTACCATCTTTCCAAGTCGTTATGAAACGATCCTCTCTGCTCAAAATAGTATTCAGGTTAACCATTTCGTAGACACAAAAGTCGGAGCCGGCGAGAGTTTATTCGTGGCTTCAGTTACGGTAGAAAAATCAGGTAAGAACCTTTCTGCCAGTACCGTATTAGCTGATATAAATGGTAACCCATTGGGTGTTTTGACCACCACAGAACCTCGGCGTATCTATCAGGAAGGGAACCGCTTAATAAGTTGGTTGGCAGTTATTTTATTTGCTGCCGCTGTTGTTGTGGGTGGGGCAACGTTTTATCTGTTCCGGCACAAGGTGGGCAGACGTTTTACTGCTTTGGAAGCGGGCCTTAAGAACCTGGCTCAGGGAGAATATAGCAGTAAGATGAGTATGGGGGGAAATGATGAGTTTTCCATGGTCGGTGAAGTGATCAATCAGATCCTGTCTGCTTCGTCTCACACCCGTAACACGCTCAATAATGTGGCGCAGAAGTTCGATGCATTATATCAAAGCAGCAATTTGGGTTTGCTTATGGTGCTGGATGGCAAGATCGTTGATGCAAACAAAACCATGGCTCACATTCTTGCCTATGAATCTGAGCAGCATTTGGTCGGTAAAACGCTACAGTCACTTTGTCCGAGTCATGATAGTGATATCTGTGATGTTGAGCATATGTATCAGGCCATTCGTTACGGTGAACGTCATTTTGATATTGAAATGTCAGCCGCTGATGGCCGCAGAATTGCCTGTGAACTGGAAGTGACCCTGATACAGCAACAGGGTGAAGATGCGCTTATGTTGTCGGTTAAGGACATTAGCAAGCAAAAACTACAGGAAGGCATTATACGACAGCTTGAGCGACGAGATTCTGTCACCGGGTTGTTGAACCGGCAGTCTGTTTTTACTGCTTTACGCCCGGCACTGTCAGCACAGGTTGCAGATGACAATAACAGTAAACTCACAGTGCTGTATGTGAAGCTTGAAAGGTTCAATGTCGTCTCAGGGATTTTTGGTCACCAGATCTCAGATGCAGTACTCAGACATCTGGCTGAGACGTTCATTGGTTTTGCTCCAGACTGTCTTGTTGGCCGGGTGGCTGAAAGTGAGTTTGTCATCGCGATGGAAGCAGTGAGAGATACCGCAGAGCCATGCCTATGCGCAGAGAAAATTGTCCGGCATTTGCATCAGCCCTTGACGATTGATGGTGTAGAAGTTGGTTTATCGGTTGCGGTTGGAGTGCTTTTTGTCTCTGCAGATATAAATAGTATTGATGAACTGATGAGTAGTGCTGAATTTGCGGCTTACCGGGCGATGACGAATCAAAGCCGAGTTCAGGTTTTTGACAAAATAATGGTCCAGCAGGCCAAAAATCATCTTATTGCTCAGCGTGATATTGCTAACGTGATTCGTTTAGGCGAAATATCACCGTATTTTCAGCCCATAGTGAAAGCTGATACGGGTGAAGTATTAGGTTTTGAGGCACTGGCGCGTTGGTCCCATCCTGAACTTGGCGCGGTGTCTCCGTTGACCTTTATACCTATAGCAGAAGAGCGGAATTTGATTATCGCTCTTGGCGAGCATGTACTGAATGAAGCATGTGCTTTTATCTCAGATCTAAATCAGTATCGTGCACAGAGCGGGCTTAACCCACTTTCTGTTCATGTGAATTTTTCCAGTACGCATTTCTCTCATGAGAGCTTGATCCCTTTTCTTAAAATGATATTGGCTAAGTATGCAATCCCCCCGCAATGTTTAGTTATTGAAATCACTGAAAGTATGTTGATTGGCTCTATGAGTGAAGTCATCAATCGTATGAAACTGGTCAAAAAACTGGGCGTGAAACTGGCCTTAGATGATTTTGGAACAGGTTACTCTGCACTGAATACTTTATGTGAGTTCCCATTAGATGTTGTGAAATTGGACCAGAGTTTTGTTCGTCGGCTAGGTTCTGATCATCGAGGTGAGATCCTGGTTCGTAATATTGCAAGAATGTCCAGAGAACTTGGTTTGACCCTGGTCGCGGAGGGCGTTGAAACCCGGGAGCAGAAGGACACAGTGGTATCGTTACGGGTTGATGAGATCCAGGGATATTACTTTTACAAACCAATGCCGGCTAACGACGCATTGGCTCGTTTTTCTTACAGGGATAGAATGTTATGCCATTAGCAGTATTCATTCGTTAATAGAATTCACTCGCTTAATTAATTATTTATTCAAAGCCAGCATTTAGACGCTGGTTTTTTTTCATCTGCAGAAAATCGAGATATTGATCTGGAGAGGGTTCCTAATCACTAGTACCGTTTCATAGTGTTTTAGAAATGTTTATCTCTATGTGGAAATAGGATGATGGGAAATTCGTAACGTTCAAGATTAAGCTAAGAGTTTCGTCATCCCAGAAACCGCCAAACACGGAACTTGCAGGCTTTCTCAAAAGTTATCAGGGATCCATCATGCACGGAAGGTTCAGTGGATTGTGGATCCCCGATAATCGCTACTGTAAATCCAATCGATAATGAAAAGATCAACATTAAGCGCTTCAATGGATGACAAAGAGCAAGGATGACGGCGGTTTGGCTTCATCGATAAAAGTAAGGCAAATTCGCTGGCGAAATCTACCACCGATTTGTTGCGCAAACTCGGTATGGGGCAGAAGCAACCCAAATCCCAACACCAATTGCGAAGTGATTGGCACAGACTTCCAGTTCACTGAAATGCGCTTTATTCTCTCGAATTCAGTAGCTCTGGCTGTCTGTGCCCTTTTGTTTAGGTTTACGCTTTTTATTTTTTCCTCATGGCAATTATTATGCGATAGAGAATTCTTCGTGTTTTATGCGGTTCATGTATGAATTCACCGCGAATGCAAGGGTACAAAGCCCCAGCCCCCATAGCCAAATTGGCAGAATACCTACTGATATTGCATATCCAACACAAGTAGCAGTAAACACACCAATGAAGCCGGGGATCACGAAACTGTGGTTTAGAACATATTTACCTATCTTTGTTGTACCTGAGCGGTCGAAAGTAATCGCAGCAAGATCTGACGGGTAGAATGGGAAGAAATAATAGGCATAACAAGCAGGAAGCACACCGATTAGTACTTCAGCTGGAATCCCCAACGCAAAACCAAGTGGTAACATGATAGTAAGAACTGCGGCTTGGCTTTTCAAAAATATCGAAGATACAAACATTGCAATAGCAAAGGTCCAAGGGTGTGTCTTAACCACATCTTCAACAAGGCTTATGATGTAAGGTTTATTGAAAGATATTATTGTGTCACTCATCCATGCGATACCAAAGATGATAATGACCGCGCTCATACCGGCAATAAAAACATTTGTCTTGACAATCTTTTTCGGATCAACGTTGGTCGTTAACAGAATAATTGCGCCGACTGACAACATCATGAACTGGAGAGCTGTTGATGTTTTAACGCCGTCTGGAAGTAAACCAATATCTTTACCGAACATTGCCACGCAGATCACCAATAAAATTCCGAGTAAGAAGACACTTAAGCCCATCTTCGCTTCTTTATTATTAGCCGGAGCATTCTGAGTGTTGGAAGTATCGGATTTATCAATTAGTTGTGCTTTAAACTGAGGGTCTTCACATCTTTGCAAAAACTCTTGGTCATCCTGCAATTCTTTACCGCGTTTAATACTCCAAGTCGCTGCAATCAATACACCTGTAAGTGTTGCTGGGATGGTTACCATGAGCACTTGGCCCAACGAAATATCCAGATTGTTTGTGGCTGCTGTTGCCATTACCACTGCCGCTGCTGCCGCAATTGGGCTTGCTGTAATACCCATTTGAGACGCAACAGTCGATATTGCCATCGGCCTCTCGGGACGTATTCCTCGCTTGATACTCACATCGTAAATTACTGGCAACAAAGGATATACAGAGTGGCCTGTTCCGACCATAACCGTTAGAAAGTAGGTACAAAGTGGCCCGAGAAAAACAATTTTCGAAGGGTGTTTTCTTAAGAGTTTTTCTGCGTAATTAACTAATAGCTTCAATCCTCCGGTCGCTTCTAGCGTCGCCGAAGCAGCAACCACAGCAAGAATGATCAGCATAACACCGATAGGAGGTTTACCCGGAGCAATACCAAATACAAACGATAGAATAGATACCCCTAATCCACCGAGAAGACCAAAAGCGATGCCTCCGTATCGGATACCAATAAAAATAACGGCGAGCAACAACATCATGTGAACAAAGAACATATTTTTTCCTTAAATATAAAGTAATTTGTCTTTTAAATAAGAGAACTGGAATACCACTTTAGGCTTTTTGAACTGGTAGCTATCTTGATGATTAGATCATGAAGCCAACAGCCAATGCAGTCGTGTAACGCGCGATTTTACCTGCCACACCAGTGTGGAATTTCAGGTAAAGAGGAACGCACATGCCACCACCAAGAATGGCTGGAATGTTTTTCAATGCTGCTTTCTTAAGCACATTGGTAAATATATCCCACCTGTTTTCTAGGGTTATTATGATTTTTTGTAGTCTACCAACACTTGCCGACCGGAATATTGAGTACCCTGCTAATGTAACTATTTTAGGCTTTTGTAACTTTTGTAAATGGTGATTTAGTGAGGAGGTTTATACCCAAGTAACCTCAAGATGCTCGTTTCAGCGAGAATTTCCAGGCGCTAAGGTCAGGCGCTGATTTGCAGATATAGCGCTCTACATCAAAAATCAGCAACGCAACATTAGTGCCTGGAAAACTCGCCCTTCGGGAGTGATCCAGCCAGCCCACTTCTGCGTCAAATGCACTCGAAAGGACCAGTCATTCCTTCGCACATTTTCCTTGAATCGAACTGGCTGGTACCACTCTGAATCCTGCATCTTGAGGTAACTTGGGTATAGTGGGTCTGACGGAAAAACTGTCGATTCATTATTTCTGACCCAAGCACACATTAATACCAGCAGATAACCAGTTATACTGCCCCCTTCACTAACATTGCTATTCCAAGACCTATCATGAAACTTAAGAGTTATCTGATCTTAACCATCGTTGCAGCTACCTCTTCTCTTGTTATCGTCGTAACCACCGCCATCTTTTTTTTACTGCAAAATTCGTATCAGGAAGGCATTCAAGCGCGAGGGTTAGAACTTGCTCGCGTGGTCGCACATGATCCCATGGTCATTAACGCGGTTGATGCCAAAAATAAGCAGCAGAAATCCGACCTACAAGACTATGTGGAAGATATTAGAGCGCGTACCGATGCTTCCTATATCGTGGTCGTCGATAAAGATACCATTCGTTTGAGCCACCCCAAACCAGATAAAGTCGGCAAGCATTTTATCGGTGGCGACATTAAACCCGCGATAGAACAAGGTGATGAATTCAGCAGTGTGGCATCTGGCTCACTCGGCAAAGCTATCCGTAATTTTTCTCCTGTTTTTTTAGATGGCAAAGTTATTGGTGCAGTCTGTATTGGGTATTTATCTGAAAAAACATCCGATATTTTTTTTAAACAATATGGTCATATTGGCATGCTTATCGGCGTGGTCTATTTGCTTGGTATTGGCATTACAGGCGCGTTTATGTTCAAGATGAAACGTACCTTCTTGGACTATGAGCCAGAGTTTATCGTGAACAAATTCCGCGAGCATGAGATGGTACTCGATAGTATTCGTGACGCTATTATTGCGGTTGATAACAACATGAACATCACCACCATTAATAACAGCGCAATTAAGATGCTTTCTATGGGGGTACTGGATCGCTATGACTATGTGAATCACTCTTTATCGCGTTATTCCACGCCGTTAAGTCATTTGGTTCTCGCTAATCAAGGGGTGTTCCATCAAGAGGAATTCAATATTGGCAAATTAAGCTACAAAGCCAATGTTTATCCAATCAACACCCCGAAAGGATCGCAGGGTCATGTCGTCGTATTCTTCACGAACCTTGATCCAAATGAGCTTGAACGCGAAGTCACTTCCTTGAATAGTTACGCGGAATTACTCCGCAGTAAAACGCATGAGTATTCCAATAAGCTCAATGTACTTTCGGGCATGCTACAAATCGGTAAATACGATGAAGCAGTTGACTTTATTCAACAAGAAACCGATCGCTACCAATCTATAATTCACAATATTGTACTGTCGGTGACAGATAGTGCCGTTGCTGGTTTGTTGCTTGCGAAATTTAATAAAGCTTCAGATATTGGTGTGAAATTCACTATCGATATGGATACAAATTTGTCGAGTTACGAGAAGAATATCTCGGAAAAATTCGTCACAATGGTAGGTAACTTGATCGATAATGCCCTACTCGCATCGTGGCAAAACAGAGAGAATGCAGAGCCTGAAGTA
The DNA here is from genome assembly GCF_050337085.1 of Photobacterium sagamiensis. Taxonomy (NCBI): domain Bacteria; kingdom Pseudomonadati; phylum Pseudomonadota; class Gammaproteobacteria; order Vibrionales; family Vibrionaceae; genus Photobacterium; species Photobacterium sagamiensis. Next base: position 50,855 of record NZ_JAKJSP010000028.1, read on the forward strand.
CATGTGTATCTAAGCGATCGCAGTAATCACATTATTTTAGAAACTCAAGACAGCGGCGCAGGTGTGCCCGAAGACATTTCCGGTCACATTTTAGAGTTCGGTGTAAGCTCTAAGCTCGACGATGAACAGAGCGGCATTGGCTTGTACTTGGTCAAGCAACTGGTCGATTACTTCCATGGAAGTATTGATTGGGAACGCACAGAGCAACACACTACGCTATTCAGTATTTACTTAGATAAAAATGAAATCGCTAATTATGACTAAAACCACTGTAATGCTTATTGAAGATGATAGTCGAGCCAGCTACACCCTCGAATCAACCATCAATCAACACCCTAATTTCACTGTGGTTGCAGCTAGCGAAAGCTGTTCAGATGCCTTGTTGCAATACGGGGCGTTCAAACCAACATTAATCTTTGTCGATATCACGCTGCCCGATGGCAATGGTATTGATGTTATTCGTCAACTGCGCGAACAAAACGCGGATTGTGATTTCATTATGACAACCGCCGAACGAGAAACCGCAACGGTCGAAAAAGCCGTTCAGCTTGGTGTGACCGATTATTTAGTAAAGCCGATTCGCATGTCTCGCGTTAACCAAGCCCTTGACGACTATAAGCAGTACAAACAAAAACTAGCTCGTGCTGCAACCGTTGATCAAGGTGATATCGACCAGATATTCCGTAAAGCACCTGTAAAGCAATTACGCCAGACACCTAAAGGTATTGATGCAACAACTCTTGCTTCATTGCAGGCGATTCTGCATGTAGATAAACCACACGACTTTTCTGCAGATGATATTGGTGAGCGCATGAATGTCAGCCGCATTACGGCAAGGCGTTATCTGGAGTTTTTAGAATCGGAAGGCATGATCCGCTTAGTTCTAAACTACAAAACTGGCGGTCGCCCTCGTCGTTTGTATCAGATGGTCGAGTAACAGAGAAACCTTAGCGGGGAATCTTTGTTCCTATCCACGATGACGAGGGGCTTAACCATTTATTCAAAGCCAGCGTTGAGACGCTGGCTTTTTTTTCGCCTGAAGAAAATCGTAATCCGGAGGGAAGCGAGGATGATCCTTGTATAAGCAGTGTGTGGACTACACTAATACGATTGATTTCAATGACAACAGACGCTTGAAAGGACAACAAGATGAACATCAGGCTAAATAAGATATTGGCAATGTTACTGTTTGTTTCTGGCTCTGCTCTGGCACTGCAGGGTGAGTCCGTGAGTTATCAGGTGAATGGGCAGAAATATGAGGGGTACTATATTTCACCGACTAAAGATGCCCCGTTGATATTGATGGTTCATGACTGGGATGGATTAACCGACTACGAAGTGAAGCGTGCCGAGATGCTGGTTAAAGAAGGGTACGCCGTATTTGCCGTTGATCTGTTTGGTGCCGGGATCAGGCCGACAAAAGTTGAAGATAGGCGTCAGCATACCGGCGAACTCTATAAAGACAGGCAAAAAATGCGAGATTTGCTTAATGGCGGATTAAAAGCCGCAGAGGCAAAGGGGGCGCAAATCGATGATGTTGTTGCAATGGGCTATTGCTTTGGTGGCGCCGCCGTTTTAGAGCTGGCCCGTTCCGGTGCAGATATGAAAGGTTTTGTCACTTTTCATGGCGGGCTGAAAACCCCGCAAGATCAGAATTACTCCAAAACAAAAGGGAGTGTGCTGGTAATGCATGGTGCGGCAGATCAGGCTATTTCAATGGAAGACTTTACCGCTCTGTCGAAAGCGTTGGAAGCGAGTCAGGTGAGTAACGAAATGATTGTTTACAGTGGCGCGCCTCACGCCTTTACGGTGTTTGGCTCCCCCAACTATCGTGAAGAAGCAGATCATAAATCATGGCATCGTTTTCTGGCGTATTTGAATGAACTGAAGTAGTTGATAATGGTACTAAGATCTTGAACCTGGAATCCCGAAGTTGGATACTGAATCTTGCTGTTACCAAATGATGAGGAAGTACATTTGATCGTTGCAGAAACAGAGAGATTGGTCATTCGCTGGCTAAATGAAGCCGATGCTGAATTTATCCATCAGCTCTTTAACACTGACGGATTTTTACAGTTCGTGGGTGATAAAAATATTCGCTCCATCGAAGATGGCAGAAACTATCTGCAAAATGGCCCTATTGGTATGTATCAGCATATTGGGATTGGCCTTTATATGGTTGAACTGAAATCGGAAAATCAGCCATTAGGTATCTGTGGTTTGATAAAAAGAGACTCATTAGACGATATTGATATTGGTTATGGCTTTCTCCCTGATTGCGCAGGGCTAGGCTATGCGTATGAATCTGCTGTAGCGGTTGTTGAATATGCTAAATCGGAGCTGAACCTTAAACGGCTGGTGGCAATCACAACCTCGGATAATACACGTTCCATTAAGTTATTAGAGCGGCTGGGTCTGAGCTTTGAGAGTAATGTCGAGGAGCCGGCAGATGCACCGGCTTTAGGTTTGTATGCCACCGACTTATAAATGCTGACCGCAATGTTTAAGCGTTCACCAAGCCGCATGGGTTAAAGCTAAAAGCGAAAGGTATGGAATGATTGAAGAAGTAACAGATAGCGATATTCCTGAGATAATTGTGCTAATCGATAATTCAATAAAGACATGTATCGATGTACCTCATGCTATTGCCGATGATCTAGTCAATCATTGCGCGGACAATGTTTTGTGGTGGAAAGACAATAAGCAAAGTGCTGCACATTTTTTGTATCGTCTTGATGACAGAATAGTCGGTGTCGTGTTAGTAAAAGATCATTGGAATCTGGCCAACTTGTTTGTAGATCCGGATTATCATGCCAGAGGGATAGGTAAAGATTTGGTTTTAAAAGCGTTGTCTGCCTGTAAGAGTCGCTCTGCGAAAGGTCGGGTAAAACTGACTTCTTCAAACCATGCCGCGGGGTTCTATCACAGCGTGGGCTTTGAGCAAGTCGGTGAATCCAAACCTCTACCTGGTGGGTGTATTCCATTTGAGTATCGTTTTTAAGGGAGTTTAAAGTATGTTATGTGTCACAACACCCGATGTTCCAGCCCGGGAGATTAAAGAAACGCTTGGCGTGGTTACGGGCAATGTCGTGCAATCGAAGCATGTCGGACGAGATATTATGGCCGGCTTTAAAACCATCTTTGGTGGTGAGATCAGAGGTTATACCGAGATGCTGACAGAGGCCCGGGAAGAAGCGCTGAACCGAGTAATTGCTGAAGCCGAATCTTTAGGTGCTGATGCGATTGTTAACCTGCGTTTTACCACCAGTGCCATAATGCAGGGAGCATCAGAAATTCTTGCCTATGGTACCGCGGTAAAACTACGCTAACGACGAGTTAAAATCATATAGGTACGAATCAAAGCCCCTTGTTAATCGGGGGCTTTTGTTTTGAATATCTTCTGCTTGTTTTTACCCATTAACGGCTTAGGGTGACCGCTCTAAGCCGGATTTGCCCCTTTTCGCGTTAAAGCAAAAGCTCATTCAAATCCTATTAATCTCGTTTTGCTATAGATGAGCTTATGCGAATTCCGCTTTACTCCAAATTAAACTCACCTACTCATTGATCACAATTTAGTCTCAGTTTTCAATGGAATACTAGCTCATAACATATTGATTTTTATGATCAGCTTTGAACAACTAGAAGCCCACAGGAGTCCTCATGGATTATATCGAGTTAGATAGGAAGTTTACGGAATTGACTTCAGAAGGAATTGATAGGGTTTTTTCGCAAACTGGAGTCGTGAGGTATGATCTCCGTCACCACTCACGATTTCTTGCACAATGACTATCAATTTTTCAGGCCGTCACTTTCCGTCCGACATCATCCTTCAAGTTGTTCGCTATTACGTTTCTTATAAACTCAGCTACCGTGAAGTAGAAGAAATATTTGCAGAGCGTGGCATCCATGTTGATCACTCTACCTTGAATCGGTGGGTCATCAAATATACTCCTTTATTAGAGCATCGTGCTCGACAAATAAAAAAGCCAGTGGCGTCTTCGTGGCGGATGGACGAGACATACATTAACGTCAAAGGTCAATGGAAGTATTACTACCTAGCCGTTGATAAGTATGGCAATGTCATTGATTTTTTACTCTGTGATAACCGTGACGAGAAAGCAGCTCGCGCCTTCTTTAACAAGGCGATAGATCATAACGGTTTACCTGAAAAGGTCGTGATCGATAAAAGTGGTGCGAACACGTTAGCGCTACACAATATCAACGTCAATCTCTGGTTGATGGGGAAGATGCTCTACCTTATTGAAGTGCTACAAATTAAGTATTTGAACAATATTGTCGAGCAAAGCCACCGGAAAGTGAAAGGTAAGATGCATCAGTGTCTGGGATGGAAATTAGATGAAGGAGCCCAAACTACACTCGCTGGCGTGGAGCTGTGGTCGATGATTAAAAATGGACAGCTCGACAACCCTGATGGTTTATCTGTTTGGGATGAATTCTATGCACTTGCGGCCTAATGGCATCTGGAAATCAGTACGTTTGTACTTCAATATAACTTTGCGACAAAACCAATAAAACAGGTTCTTTTGATTCATGTAGCTCAGCAAGAATTTTTGTTACATTGCGCTTGATTAATGTAATGGTAAACCTAATTTCGCTTTTACAATCATTTCGCACTCATCAATATGATTGATGTCTCTAGGCGCAACCATCACAGTATCATTACCTGATATTGTACCTAAAATTTCTTCATGGGGTTGAACATCAATAATTCGGGCAATAAGCTGAGCACTTCCAGGATGAGTTCTTACAACGATAAATAATTGGTTATGGGTAATAAATTCAATTTGTGATGCAATGGTAGAATCAACCTGAACAGTTTCGTTTTCAACAGCCAGGCAGTAAACTTTTTTACCGTATGCATTAGGGACTTTAACAACGCCAAGCCGTAATAATAGCCGAGATATTGTCGATTGACTAATACGTCCAAAACCAAGAGCCATAAGTTGACGTCGAATCTCATCTTGAGTAGTAAAACTTTGCTGCTGTAGTAAACGCTTACATTCAGCGATTAAACTGCTGTCATATTCTGCTTCATCTGCCTCAATATTTCTCTTAATACGCCAAGTCATAAGCACCCCATCCTTACTGATGAAATTATAAGTATGATTGTCTAAATAGGCTAAGATAAAACAAACCGCAAAGAGAGATGCGAGTTATGAACAGGTTTTATGTAGGTTCAGAAGTTGGAGTATTACACAGTGTTCTCTTACACCGTCCAGAAAGAGCCCTCACTCACCTAACACCATCTAACTGTCAAGAGCTGTTATTTGATGATGTTCTGTCTGTAGAACGTGCGGGAGAAGAACATGATGTCTTTGCCAATACCCTTCGCAATGAAGGGGTAGAAGTGCTGCTATTGCACGAAATGTTATCAGAAACCCTGGCCCTGCCTGAAGCACGTGAGTGGTTATTACACACCCAGATTTCCCCATACCGTTTAGGGCCAATATTTGCTGATGACGTTCGCAGCTACTTATCAGAATTGCCTTTTGACGAGTTGGCTTCAATCCTGATTGGTGGACTGAACTATTCTAAACTGCCTATTCAATCAACTTCTATCATGCAGGGTATGCATAGCAGTAGCGATTTTATTATCGAACCGCTGCCGAATCATCTGTTTACCCGTGATACCTCATGCTGGATTTACGGAGGCGTATCATTCAACCCGATGGCAAAACCTGCACGCCAACGGGAAACCAACCATCTGCGCGCTATTTATCGCTGGCATCCGCGATTTGCCGGACAGGATTTTATCAAATACTACGGCGACGAAGAAAAAAGCTACGATAACGCTACGATTGAAGGTGGTGACGTACTTGTGATTGGCAAAGGCAACGTACTGATCGGTATGTCCGAACGTACCACACCGCAGGGGGTGACAAACTTAGCGGCTAATCTACTCCAGCATGGACAAGTTGAGCAGGTGATTGCCTTGGAACTTCCTAAACACCGCTCATGTATGCATCTTGATACCGTCATGACTCATATGGATGTAGATACCTTCTCGGTGTATCCGGAAGTGGTACGCAAAGATATCAAGTGCTGGAGTCTGACCGCAGGCAAGCCAGGTGAAGTCAAAGTTGTAGAGAAAGGTTATTTCATTCACGCCATTGAAGAAGCTTTAGGCGTGGATCAGTTAAACATCATCACAACTGGCGGTGATAGCTATGAAGCCGAGCGCGAACAGTGGAATGATGCCAATAACGTATTAGCCGTCCGTCCTGGTGTGGTTATTGGCTATGAGCGTAATGTATACACCAATGAAAAATACGAAAAGGCCGGTATTACCGTATTACCTATTCCTGGTAATGAGCTGGGACGTGGCCGCGGAGGCGCTCGTTGCATGAGCTGCCCACTGTATCGCGATGGCATTTAATCTGTGTTATTGAGCACATTGTCGGTTTCCATCGCCGTAATAAGGCCACAACCATTTTTTGAGTCTGGACAATCGCTTTTATAGGGTTTCATGACACCTTGCGGTGTTAAGGAAAAGAGAATGGATAAGAATAACGCGAACCAAGATGATAAAGGCAAGTTCTTCACTAGGTTTAAATTCCCCTCAGCCTATACCATCCTTTTTTTCTTGATTGCAGTGATGGCATTACTGACGTGGATCGTACCCGCGGGCCAGTATGATCGGGTGATGAGCGAAGAACTCGGACGGGAAATCCCAATAACCGGTACTTACAAACAGGTTGAAAGCAACCCACAAGGCATCGTTGATGTGATGATGGCTCCTATTGATGGGTTGTACGATCACGAAAGTTATGAAGCCGCAGCCATTGATGTATCCCTATTCATTCTGATAATTGGCGGTTTTCTTGGCTTGGTGGCGAAAACGGGGGCGATTGATGCCGGTATTGAACGGGTCACGACTCACCTCGAAGGTCGCGAAGAATGGATGATCCCCATTTTGATGGCTTTGTTTGCTGCCGGCGGAACAATTTATGGTATGGCGGAAGAATCATTACCTTTCTACACACTATTGGTACCGGTAATGATGGCCGCTCGCTTTGACCCGGTTGTTGCAGCCGCGACAATCCTACTCGGAGCCGGTATCGGAACCCTGGGTTCGACCATCAATCCATTCGCAACAGTTATCGCTGCTAATGCTGCCGGGATCCCGTTTACCGATGGGATCGGGCTACGCATAGTTATCCTGGTGGTCGGCTGGCTTATTTGTGTGGGCTACGTTATGCGTTATGCCAAAATAGTACGCGCCGACCACAGTAAGTCCATCGTTTTTGATAAATACGAAGAAGACATGGAGCACTTTCTGGGTAACAAGGAAGGTCAGGACATACTGGAACTAACTACCACCCGAAAAGTGATCCTAATCATCTTCGGAGCGGCTTTCGGCGTAATGATCTACGGCGTGGCGGTATTGGGATGGTGGATGGCTGAAATTTCCGCGATGTTCTTAGCTGCAGCGATTATTATCGGCCTTGTCGCCCGTATGAGTGAAGAAGAACTAACCACAAGCTTTATCGAGGGGGCTCGAGACCTATTGGGTGTTGCTCTAATCATAGGTATCGCTCGGGGGATTGTGGTGGTGATGGATCGCGGGATGATCACTGATACCATTCTCAACGCAGCAGAACATGCCGTTACAGGCTTATCAACCATTGCATTCATAAATGTCATGTACTGGTTGGAAGTTTTATTATCATTCCTAGTGCCATCTTCATCCGGCCTGGCCGTTCTGACAATGCCCATCATGTCACCGTTAGCTGATTTTGCCGGCGTTAGCCGTGATTTAGTTGTTACGGCTTATCAGTCTGCATCCGGTATTGTCAACCTGATGACTCCGACCTCGGCGGTTGTTATGGGGGGCTTGGCCATTGCCCGTGTTCCCTATGTCCGCTGGGTAAAATGGGTGGCACCACTACTGTTGATCCTGACAATTTTTATCATGGTAGTGTTAAGTATCGGAGCCATGCTTTAAATCTCAGCAACTAGCCCAAAACCACAACGCTGTCGCATGACAGCTTTGATTTCACGTTCGAATGGGATCAGCCCGGGATATACCTTCGCTGTTATGTAGAATATCTCTATTTTACAGGTTTGAACCATCAGGCATAACACTGATATATATCAGTATTAATGAACCTAAAATAAGGTGAACACTATGACCAAGCAAACGGTTGTTGTCGCATTAGGCGGTAATGCTCTGTTGCGTCGTGGCGAACCACTCGAAGCCGACATCCAGCGTAGTAACATAGCCAAGGCTGCGAAAGCCATTGCTGAAATCGGCAAAGAATATAATGTGGTTCTTGTTCACGGTAACGGCCCGCAAGTGGGCCTGCTGGCCCTGCAGGGGCTGGCCTATAAAGAAGTTGGTCCGTATCCGTTAGATGTTCTTGGCTCAGAAACCCAGGGCATGATCGGCTACATGCTGATGCAGGAGCTTAAGAATTTATTACCGGATCAACACATTTCCTGCATGTTAACCCAAATGAGCGTCAACCCGGACGACCCTGCCTTTGCCGACCCGAGCAAACCCATTGGGCCAGTTTATGATGATTCCGAAGCTCATGAACTGGCAAAAAAACACCACTGGACAGTGAAGCCTGACGGCCAATACTTCCGCCGTGTAGTACCGAGTCCGAAGCCAACCGGCATTATTGAAAATGATGCCATCAATGCCCTGATAGGCCATGAACATCTTGTTATCTGTACTGGAGGTGGAGGCATTCCGGTTGAATACATAAATGGCAAACTAGTCGGGGTGGAAGCGGTAATTGATAAAGATATGTCAGCAGCCTTCTTGGCAAAGCAACTCAAAGCCGATGCCTTGTTGATCCTGACCGATACAAATGCGGTTTATCTGGACTGGGGGACACCAAGCCAGAAAGCACTGCGCAAAACCACACCCGCTGAGCTTGCCCAGTATGAATTTGATGTCGGCTCTATGGGGCCCAAAATCGAAGCCTCCTGCGAGTTCATTAATCAAGGCGGTAAGTTGGTAGGTATCGGTGCCCTGGAAGATGGCCTACACATTCTAAAAGGTGAAGCCGGCACAAATATTACCGCAGAATAACACGACAACTGTTCACTAAATCGCTACTCAGGCCATTTATGCCGGTAGTTCAGCGAGATTTAAGAGGATAACCCTATGGCTTTCAATCTTCGCAATCGTAATTTCCTAAAACTATTAGATTTTACCCCTCGTGAAATTCAGCATCTCCTTGAGTTGTCTGCAGAGCTGAAAAAAGCGAAATACTCTGGTTACGAGCAGCCACGGCTGACAGGCAAAAATATTGCTTTGATTTTTGAAAAATCGTCAACACGAACTCGCTGTGCGTTTGAAGTGGCCGCCTACGATCAGGGCGCAAAGGTTTCTTACCTGGGGCCATCTGGATCACAAATTGGTCATAAAGAATCAATGAAAGATACGGCTCGTGTATTGGGCCGTATGTATGATGGTATCGAGTATCGTGGTTTTGGCCAGGAAATCGTTGAAGAGTTAGGAGCATACGCTGGTGTTCCAGTGTGGAATGGCCTGACCGACGAATTCCACCCGACTCAAATATTGGCCGACTTCCTAACGATGCAAGAACAAAGTCGAGGTAAGCCGCTACATAAAATCACATTTGCTTATTTAGGTGATGCACGAAACAACATGGGTAACTCCTTGATGGTTGGTGCAGCGAAAATGGGGATGGACATTCGCCTGGTTGCCCCCAAAACATTTTGGCCGGAGGCCGATCTGGTAGCACAATGCCAAGACATTGCGAAACACACGGGGGCAAAAATCACTTTAACGGAAAATGTGAAAGAAGGAGTAAAAGGCTGTGACTTCCTATACACCGACGTTTGGGTCTCCATGGGAGAATCAAAAGATGCATGGGATGAGCGCGTAAAACTCATGACCCCCTATCAAATTAACATGGATACCATCAAGGCAACTGGCAACCCTCATGTGAAGTTCATGCACTGCTTGCCTGCATTCCACAACGATGAAACCACGGTGGGTGCAGAAGTTGCGGAAAAATACAACATGAAAGGCCTGGAAGTGACAGAAGACGTATTTGAATCTGAGTATTCAATTGTATTTGATGAAGCGGAAAACCGCATGCATACTATCAAGGCAATTATGGTCGCAACTTTGGGGGACTGATTGATCTGATTTAGCGCGGTTTTAAACGAGGGAAAATATCCGGGAGGTTGTTTCCCTAGCAATCTTCTGACCGATGCGGCCAAAGCCAAATTTCGGGTAACAGCCTCCTCCCGCCTTTTGATCAGAAGGCTGATTTTGAGATGCCTAGGGTAACCTAAATGGACAAGATCCCTAGGCATCACGATGCGAAAATAGTAAACACCACAGGTTTCTTTGAGCAAGTACATATGTCGGTTTTGTCGCAGGACTATCAAACCCGGTAATGCCGGCACTGGCCGCTAGTTGGAGCACTTTCATATAAAATAATACTGTATAAATACGGCTCTGTTGTACTTCTGTGTTGTATTGCTCTAACAAACACACTTTTGCCCCTTTCTGTGTTAGTGCTAATGCTCATTCATAGGCTGTTAATGTGGATTTGCCATATTTTAACTATTGCTATGGGGCAATTAAATGCAGTAACGCAGTTCTATTCTGCGCAAAACTCTAAGATCGTGGCCAATATTTGTTGGCCACTACAAAATCAAGAAAGATAGCCTTGAACACAATTAAGCATCAAGGCTTTATATGGTAGACATATGCTCTGACATGAATTCGATGAAACTTCTTACTTTAGGTGCGAGATGTTTACGTCTTGGATAAACGACATAAATCGGCAACTCTAGATCTGTATTCCATTCAGGAAGCAATTTTATTAACTGGCCGGTTTCTATTTCGTTAGTAAGTAAAAAAGTTGCCAAATACGCAACACCAAAACCCGAACAGGCAGCATCAAGTATGGCTGACGCATTATCAATACGGAAATTACCTTGGGCAAGAATCGCTTCGTGAATGCCGTCACGGGTAAACTCCCATTTCACGTATTTTCTATCCCGGCTTTGGTAAATAATGCAATTATGATGACGTAAGTCACTTGGCGTTTTAGGGGATCCATGTTTGCTTAAATACTCAGGTGAGGCGACAACGGCAAATTTACAGTTGGTCAGTTTTCTGGCTACCATTCCTTCGGGAAGGTACTCGTGTTCCTTAATTGCTAACCAGCAATCAAAACCTTCTTCAAGCAAGTTAGGGCGGTTATCAAATAATCTCACTTCAATTTCAAGCGTTGGGTGGGCTTTTTGGAACGCATCAAAAGCCGATATAATTTGTTTGTTGCCAAATGACTGTGCGACACCAACTCGGAGGATACCTTTAACTTCATTGCGATAACCAGCGACCATTGCTTCGGCTTCTTCTACCGTATCAATCAGTTGCTGACCATATTCAGCATATTGAATGCCGACCTCGGTTAAAGCAACAACTCGCGTACTCCGTTGCACTAATTGGTAACCCAATCTATCTTCCAGATATCGCACCTGCTTACTGACTTGTGACTTGGATATATTAAGTCGTTCTGCGGCACGAGAAAAACTCTGTTCATGTGCAACGGTTGCAAAAATAATGATTTGTTGAAAATTATCGAGCATAAAAGTACCGTTAAATCTAATTATCGCTGGGTTAATAAAATAACTGTAGCAGGAAAAGGGTTAAACAGAAGTGAAAGCTAATGAAAAATTAAATTATTAATAATCAATATATTACGCTACTCTGTAAGTTACGTTAACAATTTAAACTGTTGATTTAGGCACTTTGATATTTTCTTGCTCTTGTCCTAGTTGAACTGTGAGCCAATTAACGATAGATTTCTCAGCACACACATTGAAATCGAAGTCTTTTATGAACAATAAAAACCAAGAAGCAGAAACAAAAACGGCAGTCGAATTCGACTGCCGTTTTGTTAAGGCAGTTATCAAATTGATATTTAACGCATTATATCAATTTATTTATTTTGATCATGCAGTTTTTTGATTGTTTCACAACCCATCAGAGCTAATTTTTCAATATGCGTATCCGAATGGCAGAAGCCGCCCTGTGGATCAAAAACACCACTTTCACCGGTAACTTCCAATACATTATCAAGTGCTACTGAAATAGCGCCTGCGTTTAGCCCCCAGACTCTCGCCAGTACAAAGATTACACTTGCTTCCATTTCCGCGCCAATAACATTTAATCTTTTTAAATCTTCAAAGAAATTTTTCCAATTAGACTGCCAAAAATTATTAAATGACGATCCCGGACGTGAATGACAAGCATAAAATGTGTCAGCAGAACGAGTAATACCAACATGGGAATCAAAACCAAGAATTTTAGCTGCTTCAACAGCAGCACTAACCACCTCATGGCTAGCAACAGCAGGAAATTCAGGTGGAGCATAAAGATGAGAAGTACCTTCATGACGTGTTGCACCATCAGCAATTATCATATCGCCAACATTCACATAATCTTGCAATGTGCCACACGTACCAATTCTAATAAAAGTTTTTGCGCCTGCACGCGCAAGCTCTTCCATTGCAATAGCCGTTGACGGGCAACCAATACCAGTACTGGTACAACTAATCGGTACTCCTTTGTATATACCTGTATATGTTCGGAATTCTCTATTGTCAGCTACAAGCTTAGCTTCATCCCAATAACTCGCAACTACATCAACTCTTGCTGGATCGCCAGGCAATAATACATATGGTGCCACATCGCCTTCTTTAATACGCAAATGATATTGTAATGACATATAAACTCCTAAATATTTTGATTTCGCTTTAATGCTTACCAAATAACTATAGCAAGCTTAATCATTAGCCACCATCAAAGTAGTGTTTCCCCTGAGACATTATCTATTTCCTGCTTTATTGAATAAATTAGATTATACTATTTTAAGTTCAATCTGATCTTACCATTTATACAGATAACACTGATCGATGGTAAAACCAAACACAGAACGTTAAATTGGAAGCAAGATAATTATCTTTGTTATTATATGGATTTCAAAATATCAGAGCCAGGACTGACGATCATATAAATTATGGAAAGTAACGGCTACGGATTATGATATCCTCGACCTATAAAAGCTGCCATAATTACCCCTAATCTTTTATTAACCATAGATATTGCTCGTAAACGGCGAAATTTAATCCATAAATCATATCCAATTAATTACCACATATAAGCACGTTTATGGTTGCGAGTGACAACATCATGAATATTACGCTAAAATTGCTCAATTATATTAACTCCAGGAGTATATACAGGTTAAAAGAATAAAGTGAACTATGGATTATATGAAAGCCATTCTTCAGACTTTAGTGATAATGTAATCATTCACAATTAACGTGATTTCTTTTCCCGAAGATAAAGTTTTTACCTCACCTTAAACATGATAATTAACAAGTCAGTTTAATTTGGATAACAAAGTCCTCTTAGGGTGACTTTGTGACAAAATCATAAATAACATTGCTCAATTGGTTGTACCGAAATTAAGTTAGTTCGCTGCAATATTGTGAGGCGTAACACCAATTATGCGCTTAAAAATGCTAATAAATTCCCGTTGACTATCGAAGCCGACTGTAAAAGCTACAGAGTTAATTGGTCGACCTTCAATTAACATTAGTAGAGAGGCATAGATTTGGATTCTTCGCCTATAGAGCCTATAGTTCATGCCTATTTCACTAATGAATGTTTTTCCAATTGTACGAGAATTGGCACCAACAACTTTTTCCCAGTAGTTAAGATTAGCTTTTTCGGACGGAGATTGAAGAATAGTCTCCGCTATATAACGAGCACCGGGGTCTGAAGGCATTGGCAAATTAAATTTTTTCCTTGGAGCTGTCTGCATGCAATCAATTAATGCGCTAACTAGTCGTGACTGTGGGCCACCAATAGGATAACTTTCATCTAAACCAGAAACTTCATCGATAAGCACTTGCATTAACTGTGTCATACCTATGATATAACAACAGCCATTAGAGCTTTCTGTTAGGCTCCCCGGAAATAGGTTGATCGTTCTTACCTCTGCATCGGTTGGAAAGTCTAGGCTATACACAACTCCAGCGGGAATTATTATTCCGTTGTTAGGAGGGACGACCAACAAAGCTGATGGTGTCGATACTCGAATATGCCCGCTCATTACAAGTAAAACGAGCAGTTGTTCGCGTTGAGAGTATGATTCACAGTAAGATCCTGAACTGAAAGTTTTTTTGGAAATTCGTAAAGGGCAAAAAGGTGTCAGCTGCGAGGAGTTAAGACTGTTTTTAGAATTATTTTTTTGAGCAAGTACTATCATGTATAGATCCCTTCCTTCTAATTAGCCATGAATTCAGCAATGACTTAACTATTTTACCGTAAAGGAAAAATTGCAAAATGAATCAATACCCACATATATGGCTAATGTCCTGACCATGAGTTTATCTATATTAAAACTTTTGGTTATGATTATTCTACATATAAATCCATGTGCTACTCATGGATGCAATTCGCTAATTCATTAATAGGTAGTGCTATTGATGTAAGTGACAATTTCTGTGCAGGGGTTAAGCCTTCATCATCTTGGCGGCATAGATTATGCCAAGCACAATAAATATCTAACAAATGAATAATTAACTTAGATGGTTGACAAGAAGTTACATCGTCAATTAGTGTAACTAACAAATTATGAAAGCTATTTTGATAGTCGGAAATTTTATTATAACTTGCTTTTTCTAACCATCTAGCCTCTTCTTGCCCCTCTTTATTTATATGGCTGATACCTTTTGTGTATCTTTTGTTAAATGCCCATCTCTCTTTCCGCCTCCCAACAAACGTAATAGTCATACCTTCAGCGTTATCTTTACATATATACTCAGGGTCTTCTATTACATAGATTAAATCAATAGCTTTGTTTAGTATTCTGTTGTGAAATGCAGCAATAGTAGCCGCTCGTAAAACTGGCTCTTGAGGTATAAAAAAGGCCAATTCCTTTGTCATTTTTAGATATTTAGCTATTTGTATATAATGAGCGTAAGCAGTATATTGAAAATGCGTTAAATTCAAATCTTTTGAAATATGGTAACTTTCTGTATCTCCCAGTATATTTTCAACATTTGCACGACACATAGCTAATCGATGAGTAATATCTACTTTAATTAATACTGTATTATGCGTACTATTTAGTAAAGATAACGAGTTGACATTTTTATCATTATAATCAACAAATAGATTTTCAATGGTGTGCTTATTATCAGGTTCTAAGTTTAATTGTTGAGATATGATGTATCCGGATTTTGACTCACCAGTTACTAGCCATCTAATACCATTATGCTGATGCGGTAAAATAAAATCCACATTTGATGATAGATGTAGATCGTTTTGATATAATGTTGCTAACTTATCATTGAACATATTCAAAAGTGCACGACAGCTATTACTGATTTCTACGATTTGGCTATAGTATTCTCCTGATGTTAACAAGAATTTTTCACGTATAACTTTACTAGGGTTTCCGTTTAATAGCAGAGTTAATATCTCACGCTTGATACTATTATTATCAAGTGTATGTTCATTTGAATCGCTTGTTTTTTCACTATTTCCATATAAATCATGAACACTTAAATTTTGAACGGGTTTATCATGAATGTTATTGTTGTCAAAATCATATTTTCGTGTTTGTTCACGCTTATTTTGAACAGGGGGGGGACATGTCAAAAATAGCTTTTGATTATCTATCAATGAAGATTCATCGCCACAATGAAGGCAAATTAAGACTGGTAAGTTTGAATCTATATATTTTGCAACGTAGCGTTGATCCTCTTTAACACTAAAATTTGGACAAGTTATTCTTTTGCAGAAGTTCACTTGAATTTGATTAACTTTGTGATAATTATTGAGTTTCATAGATAACATCATCACATCCTTATGCAATATCCAGAAGTAAGTCAAATATACTCATCTGACAATATTTATATTATATATGAACTATTGCCTAAAATTATTGCCACTCGGAAATTTTGATATTCAATTCAGTTGAATGAAAGCAATACCCTCAATAATTGATGATAAAATCAATATAATAAATACAGTATATTTAATGCCTTTTAAGGCAAGTCTGACAATGCTGATTATTTAGGTTAAACAGGTGGCTTATATTAGAAGTTGAGGTGAGACCATATATAGTTATTAAACCTAGAGAGATTTTACAATTGCTTGATATGTTAAGAATACCCCTGGGTAGATCTCCGTCATCACTCATTATTTTTAGCATTATGACTATCAACTTCTCTGGTCGCCACTTTCCTTACGACATCATCCTTCAAGTTGTTCGCTATTACGTAGCTTATAAAATGTGCATTCCAGTTTGCGATATGACCATAATTATTGAGGTCATCCACTCAGACAGTCAAAGGGCCAAAGATAATAAGGCGCTTGTGAATTGAGGCTCGATTACATTCTTGGTTGATGATGATGCGTTATATTCTTGGTGTTGTTCCCCGATAATGAAACCGGAAAATCGCTAGCAAGACTTCGCTCATGACTGTTATCCCTGCCTAGCTAATTCAAGTACAATTTCTGGTGTGGCTTAACCAAAGACAGCACAATGCAGACTAAAATCCATATTAATACCTTGGCAACAACGCCACAGCAAGGCTGTGGCGTTTAATGGCTAAGTTTTTATAGCGATAAAAACAGACCTGCGATGGTTGCAGACATCAGATTTGAAAGGGTTGCAGCGGCAACTGCTTTCATTCCCATACTTGCGATTTCGTGACGGCGGTTTGGTGCCAAGCCACCCAAGCCGCCAAGTAGAATTGCAATCGAAGATAGATTGGCGAAACCACATAAAGCAAATGAGATGATTGCCTCAGTTTTAGCAGAAAGAACGACTTCTGCACCTTCAGCTAAGTATGGAGCGAAGTTCAGGTAAGCTACGAATTCGTTAACAATCAGTTTTTGGCCGATGAAAGACCCGGCGATGGTTGCTTCTTCCCATGGCACACCAATCAGGAATGCAAGTGGGGAGAACACATAACCAAGAATCAGCTCCATTGACAGTTCAGGCATACCGATCCATCCGCCGATACCACCCAGCATACCGTTGAGTAGCGCAATCATGCCAATGAAAGCAAGAAGCATTGCACCAACGACCATGGCTAACTGCATGCCAGAAGATGCACCGGAGGCAGCGGCGTCGATTACGTTTGCTGGCTTGTCATCGATGTCTTTATCAACAGTGGATAGCTCATTGATTGGCTCCTCAGTTTCAGGCTTGATGAGTTTTGCGAACAGAAGACCACCAGGGGCCGCCATGAAAGAGGCTGCAATCAGGTAATCCATTTGCACCCCCAAAGCGGCATAACCTACCAGGATACTACCAGCAACAGACGCCATACCACCACACATTACCGCGAACAACTCAGACTGAGTCATTCTTGATATAAACGGACGTATAACCAGTGGTGCTTCAGTCTGACCAACAAAGATATTAGCTGTAGCCGATAGTGATTCTGCGCGAGAAGTGCCCAGTGCTTTCTGAAGACCGCCACCAATGAAGTTGATGACAATTTGCATGATACCTAGGTAGTAAAGCACACCGATAAGGGATGAGAAGAATACGATGATAGGTAGTACACGCAAAGCGAATACGAAACCGCCACCACCGAAGACTTCAAACATTTTGTCTGACGTTAAACCACCAAACAGAAAATTAATACCTTCGTGACCGTACGCAACAATCTGAGTAACAGCGTCCGATGCTCCGTATAGAATATCACGACCTATAGGTACATATAGAATAAATGCCCCCAGTCCGACTTGGATAGCAAATGCGCCACCCACAGTTTTTAAATTAATAGCTTTGCGGTTATCGGACAAAAGTACTGCAATTAGTAACAGTACCATCATCCCAACTATACTCATAACCAGGCTCATGGTATATGACTTCCTTTAGTTAAATTTTGGAGTATCGACAGTTCGACCTTAAAATAAACCGTCGCATTCTAATCATGCGCTGCGGGACGCAATGAGGTGACATCATACTTTTCACGTAAAATAGGTGCTTATATTTAACGCCGTAACAGAAATCGCAATTCTTCTTCACCAAATAAGCATGTTGTTGCAAATTAACAACTCTTAATAATGGAAGTCGGCTATAAGATTAGCTTTGTCCCTATAGCTATCCCGCTCTAGCTTAGCTAATGGAATTACTGTTCCTATTAAATGATAGCGTTATCCACACCATCATAATTAAAAGCTGTAACAGCAAGGTTTTTTATGTTGGTGCTGTTTGATAATAGCAATATCAATCATTAGCTACCACTAAAGTTTGTTTCCCCTCAGACATTATGTTTTCACACCAAACACAGTTAAAGGTGCTGTGTAATAACCGTGTGGGAAATTCAAATATTATTTATGATTATACTTATCTTTTGGTTATGGTAAATTACGTAATAAAACAATTGGTTAAATTCAAAATGGAGGCCAGGATGGGCCATTCGATTTAGAAGGTTTTCGTGGAAATATAATAGGAAACACGAACTTGATTTAATTCATACGAGGATTAAATGTATCACACTATGAGCTAGATCTTTTATCAAGATTGGTGGGGGAATTTAAGAGATCTTTATCCGAACTTCGGATAAAAGGTTTTAGTTACAACAAGATCACAGAAAAAAGCATGACTTCAACATCCCTGCAAAGCTATTTACTTTCATGGTGATTGCAACGATTAATCATTTTAACCGTGGTAGCGAAAGATTATCTGATGACTACAGACGAAATTATTCCTTCGCAGATCGTTCCCTAAAGGCGATGTCAACAATATTGCTTATGCTGCTAATTTTTAATCTGTAGTAAGTAACACCGATGAAGTTAAACAAAAAGTCATAAACATATAACTTTAAGGTTAGACAACCGATAAATGATGGCTATCAATTTCGTAACATTATGACTAAAAACTTATGGAAAAATGATCCAAAATCTTATGGCAACATCAAAATATCTACGGTTATGATAACAGTACCTTATCAATATCTGTTACGTTATAGAATGAGCTAAAAGAGTAGCCATTGGCGACCCTTTATATTCGCTTCATAGAAGTAAATGATTACCATCAGCCCCTTTAATAATACCTTGGTATATCCGTTCGAGAAGTAATAAAGCTTGCTTGTTGGAAATAAATATCTCTTTTAATACATTATGATTTTCATCACATAATGAAGCCATATAAGGCGTAGGTAGACTAGTCGCTTCAAGTTGAAGCCAGGATGAAATAATAACACCATCAACATCAGTCTCTGTTGACGCCAACAAGTTATTTTCATTACCAGTCATTAACCATATTTGAATAAGTCCATTTTTTGTTTCCATCGACTTGTACCTGCAATTCACCACGCAATAAGAAACATGGTGCGCATACTCCTTTGGTTGTACAAATACCTATATCTAAAATCTAATACAACATTTTGGCTCTGTTCAGCATTGATGTTAGCTGTAGAAGACAGTGATTCCGTACGAGAAGTGCCCAGAGATTTCCGAAGACAACCACCACCGAACACTTCAAACAATTGGCCTGACGTTAAACCACCAAACAGGAAATTAATTCCATGATGACAGTACGCAACAGCGTCAGAAATAGCACAGGGTATGCCGTAAAGCACATCACGATCAATTGGTACATATCGAATAGATGCCCCCTGACCTGCCTGGATGACAAATACGCCACCGACAATTTGTAAATTAATAGCTTTGCAGTTATCAGACAAAAGAAATGCAATTAGCAACATTGCAATAATCCCAACCATGCTCATAACCAGGTTCATGGTATATGGCTTCCTTTCAGTTAAAGTTTGGAGTATCGATAATTCGACTCTTTAAGAGACCGTCGAATTATAATCATGCGACGCTGGACGCAATGTTGTGGCATCATACTTTTCACGATAAAAAAAATGGATGCGTACATTTACGTCCGCGGCAGAAATCGAAATTCTACCCACGCCAATAAGCAAATCGTAGTTGAACCTGCTAGTCGAGCCAAATCGTAGCGTAATTCACACCATCATAATTAAAAGCTGTAACAGTAAGAATTCTTTTATGCTGGTGCCCACTAATAATATCAAGCTCAATCATTAGTCACCATCAAAGTTGTGTTTCTTCTGAGACATTATGTTTTTACGCCTAGCACAGTTAAAAAGGTTCTAATGTGACTTACTTCTACTTCCCCGATGTCGTTGATGAGTATTCTGCATAACCATCTAATCACTGACAAAAAATAACAAAAATGAAACTAACTACAATTGCAATTTCTTCCCTGTTAGCTTGCGCTTTTACATCGTGTTCTGCGTTCGCTGATCCAAAATTACCAGGTACGGAAACGGGCTTCAGCTCAGTTCAAATTATGCGGCAAGGCGAACCGGCTCAGTTGCATTGGATATCGGTTGACGATATTGCGAAAAGCCTTAAAGGTAAGCAGCCAATAACTGTCGGCTTTGATATCGATGATACTGTGCTATTCAGTTCTCCTGGTTATCATCGTGGTCAGCAAGAATTCTCACCAAATAGTTTTAGCTACCTTAAATCCCAGAAATTTTGGGACAAAATGAACTGCGATTGGGAGAAGTTCAGTTTGCCAAAAGAGGTAGGTAAGAAGCTAATTGAAATGCATCAGAAACGTGGTGATGATATTTATTTCATTACTGGCCGTACAAGTTCCGACTGCGAAATTTCGACTCAGTATCTGAAAGACACATTTGGCATTAAGAACATGCACAAGGTGATTTTCGCAGGTTCAAGCAAAACGGAATACACCAAAACAAAATACATCAAGGCGAACAACATCAAGATGTACTATGGGGATTCCGATGGCGATATCATTTCTGCTCGCAATGCTGGTGCAGAAGGTATCCGCATCATGCGTACAGCCAACTCTAGTTACAAGCCCGTCCCTCAGAACGGTATCTATGGTGAGAAAGTCGTGAAAGACTCTCAGTACTAATATCAAACTGAATAATTATCTGGTCAGATTTATGGGGTTATCGCTCGAAACATTAAGAAGATAGCTCTAGTAGTGAGTTACCATTCAAGAACCCTCGATTAGTGCCATCATTCTAACAAGCTAATACCCCAAGCAATTTACCCAGTGATAATTCTGGATTTCGCAACGCACGCTTTTCAGAAAAGCGTGCGTCATTTTTGAAGTCATGTTGATCAGTTAGAAAAGTCCTACTCTCATTTTTCCCGTTTGCGAGCGTCACAGTGTGAATCAAAATGTCGATAGGCGCAGCGTAGTGCTTGATGGTTGAGATACTTTACCTTATGCGATGAGTCAGAATTGAAGCATAAGCTCTAACGAAGTTCTGTCCCTAAGTGTGTTTGCTTCTTATTGATGTTTTTTATGAAATTTTCTTACTATCCGCTAGATGCCAGTTTGGTATGTTAGAAAAAAGGACACTTTATGGTTTTGCTTTGGGACAACATATGGTTTTGGTCATTTTTTAACTGATTGATTTAAATAAAACAGATAGGACGCTTTATGGTTTCAGCGACAGTATTTCGCCTGCCTGTCAGGCAGGCGCTGGAAACAATAAAGTACAGTGTCTAATTGACTATTCTTACAGGGAATAGTTGACTCTCTAGTGATTGAATATGAAGATAGCTTATTGATTATTTTTTACTCTTCACTCTATGCCTGAACCCCATACAATAAAAAAATCACTCTGGCGTGCTGTCGTTATAGCAACCTCTTTCTTGGCGAGTTTCTGCCAAGTATCCGTTCAAGCCAACCCGGTATCCTCTTCTGAGTTTCTGAACAGTATGGCTGCTCCGCAGGATCGGGGGTTACTGGAAATTTACATGCTGGCTGATACCCAGCCAGATAAAGCCCGCAAGAGGTTGAAACAGCTGCCACTGGAACAAATCCAGCGGGACGAAGGTTTCCGCTTGGCACTTTACTACCTTATTTTGTTCAAGCTAGAGAATGCGCTGGGCGCACATGAAGTCTCTGCCGAAGAATATATCGATGATCTTAAAGCGCTGGGTGACCGTCAGGGGCAGGAATGGATGGTTGGTGAAGCCTTGCTTGAGTATGTTATTAATTTAATAAAGCACAGTGAGTTTGATGAAGGGCTGGAATTTGTCGGTCAGGTCATTGAGATTGCGGAGACGTCGGATTATTCGCACCTGCTGGCCCGTGCCCTCAAATGGCGAGCCAATATTCACGTTGAACGCTCTCATTATAACAGGGCGATGGATGATTATCGTTCAGCCATGAAAATCTTCCGCGAGCAACATGATGAAATTGAACTTTCAAAGGTGCTTTCAAATATTTCGACGGTTTATTTTCGCTTAGAAGAGTGGGACCGTGCGGCGAAATATAATCAGAAGGCTTTCAGCCAAATTGAAAATGGTGGTTATGATAACCCCAACCTCAAAGCTATGTTGCATATCAATGCCGGCATTATTGCCAGGCACTTTGATCTATCGGAGCAGGAAGCCGAGCATATCAGAGAGGCGGTGAAACTGTTTGAGCAGACAGGTGCCAAGTTTTCGCAACTGGCGGCTCTGAACAATCTCATTACAATGCAGCTTAAGGATAACGAGATTGAAGCGGCATTGGCCAACTCTTTTCGCTGCCTGGAACTGGCCACCGAAATATCGGACAGATCAGGGATGGCCCATTGCAATGAGTCTCTGGCAGAAGCCTATTTGATGCGGGGAGAGTTGAAAAAAGCCGCTGAGATTGCGTTGCAGGCGCTTGAGGTATTTAACCAGCTGCAAGATCAGAAGAACTATATGGAGACCAGTGAACTGATCGCTGATATCTATGAAGCGGCTGGCGATTATCAGCGTGCTTTGCAGTATTACAGGCAGTATGCGACAGAAGGTAAGGAATATCTGTTTGATGAGCGGCGCAAAGAGCTGTTTGCATTGCAGGAAAGCTATGAAGCAGAAGCGAGAGATCATGAGATAGTCTTGTTGAAATCAGAAAATGAATTAAAAACAGCTCGATTAGCCGAACAGGAAGCGCGCGAGGAGCTATGGATTTTTGTGACTGTTTTCACTGTTCTATTGCTTTATATTTTTTATCGGCGCTATAGCAATATCAGTCAGGATAACACCCAGCTGCAGCAGTCGAATGCAACATTAGCGACCCAATCGCTAAAGGATCCACTGACTGGCTTGCACAACCGTCGGCATTTGGAGCAGTGGCTCGAGTCTGTGGGAAATGATAGCCGATCATCGCCCTATCACTATTTGTTAGTGGAATTGGATTTGGATCATTTTAAACAGGTCAATGATCGCTGGGGCCATGATGTCGGTGATCAGGTCCTTGTCGAGGTTGCCCGTCGACTGAAGAAGAGTGCACGCAGTAATGATCTCGTGATCCGTTGGGGAGGGGAAGAATTTGTGTTGGTGTTGGCACTCAAGCCTGATACGGGCGCTGAACTTATATTAAACCGCCTGCGTGAGTCGATAGCAACAGTGCCTGTTAATACCAGCCAGGGAGATCTGAAGGTGACAGTTTCGATAGGGGCCGTCGGTGCAATAACCATTGACGTAATGATCAATGAATGGGATGTGTTACTGAATAAGGCTGATAAAGCACTCTATGCTGCCAAATCATCAGGCCGGAATTGCGTGGAGTTATCAAGTTATTAAAGGGAGTGGTGATGAACGCGAGTCCTTTCATCACCTATTATTTGAGTATATGTTAGTGGCGGGATTGCCACCAGTGCTCAGCCTGTGCCAGTGCCGAAGCCTGATCCGGACAGATCCCCATCAGTTTTAAGACGATCGAGAGGGTCGATATTACGGCATGATCACCGTAGTTGTTGTCGGCGTCACCGCGCCAGACCGACTGTAAATAATCACCACTGATCTCGCCATGTTTACCAGATGCGCCTTCAAGATATGTCGGCCACTCTTCGTCAAAACGCTGGCCGTTACAAACCCCCGCGACATGGCACGAAGTGCGTGGGCTACGCTCACTTTCGCCACCTTCGCCTTTAAAGGCAACCATATTTTTGTCGCCGACAAGGGCAGCCGCATCGGCATGTAATGTCTCATATCCCTGATGGAAGATACCGTGAATGGCAAACGGGGCGGTGGTTGGGTTCAATGCCCGAGCCACGGTATTTAGCGGGGTACGTAAACCAACCTGACCTCTCAAAGCCAGCAAATCAACCAGAGGCTCACAGTAGGATGCCAGTGGTACGTAACAAATATTGTCTAGCGATAAGATCTCTCTGGCCTGCTCGGGGGTTGTTGCCTGACGAATACCAAGTGCCGGGCAAGCGGATTCAATCTGATACTTCACCATATCGATGGCGGCATGGCCGTGAAGGAAAACACGAACACCGTTTTGGGCCAGCAGTTTTGCGGCCAATAACAACCAGGGTGGTTGACGGCGTTTACCTGCAAAACAGGGCCAGTCAAGATCGACACTCAGTGTCTGCCACTCGGGAGCAACTCGGCTGCGCAGCGCTTCAATGTACCCCGCGGCTTCTTCGCCTGTTTCACAACGTACCCGTTGCAGCATTAGCAGCACCGCCAGTTGCAACCGATCGGCTTTGCCATCGAGATAAAGGGTTAACGCTTCCCGCGCTTCATCCTGAGTTAACGGACGGCGGCCTTTCTCTCCGCGCCCTACCTGTTTAATAAATTCTGAAAAGGCTGGCATGCTCTGTCCCTGCAATATACGTTGCGTCTATTTGTCCAGTTTTGTTACTGGAAAGCAATGATAAGTTTATTTTCTGTTAAATCCTTTTGCTGGATATTGCGAGCAGTTCTCTGTTTCCCATGCCTGCGGGCTTGGTTTTATTCGTAATATCAATCGGGCAAATGTCTCGATTGATATTACAATCGAGGGTTGCCAGAAGTGTCGTCGAGGTAAAAACATCACATCCATTGTTTAGCGCTGCATAAACTGGTAGTGTCGCTGCCCTTGTAACCGTATTTTCGCGTTCAGCAAAGACTAATAGGACAATCACCTTGAGCCAAACTGCTTTTTCAACCCTTAACCTGCATTCTGATTTGCTTAAAAATATCTCTTCCCTTGGTTACGAGGCGATGACTCCGATCCAGGCGCAGAGCCTGCCGCACATCCTGGCAGGTAAAGATGTTATTGCCCAGGGTAAAACTGGCTCGGGTAAAACAGCAGCCTTCGGTCTTGGCCTGTTAGAAAAGCTGAATGTTAAGCGTTTTCGTGTTCAGTCTCTGGTGCTTTGTCCTACTCGTGAACTGGCTGATCAGGTAGCCAAAGAGATCCGCAAACTGGCGCGTACTATTCATAACATCAAAGTACTGACCTTATGTGGTGGCATGCCATTCGGCCCGCAGATTGGCTCGCTTGAACATGGTGCACATATTATTGTTGGTACGCCTGGTCGTATTGAAGAGCACGTTCGTAAAGGTACGTTGAACTTAGACGATCTCGAGATGCTGATATTGGATGAAGCTGATCGCATGCTTGAAATGGGCTTCCAGGACGCATTGGATGCAATCATTGATGCAGCGCCGAAACAGCGCCAGACTTTACTTTTCAGTGCGACATACCCGGATCAAATTAAGTCGATTGCTGATCGCATCATGTTTAAGCCGGTAATGGCGAAAGTTGAAGCGACCCACGACGACAGTAGTATTCAGCAGCATTTCTACAAGGTTGATGGTAACGAGCAACGTCTGACAGCTCTGCGTCTGTTGCTGTTGCAACACCGTCCGGAATCAGCGGTAGTATTTTGTAATACTAAGCGTGAAGCACAGGAAGTGTCTGATGATTTGGTCGACTACGGTTTTAGCTCAATCGCTTTACATGGTGATTTAGAGCAACGTGAACGTGACCAGACGTTAGTACGTTTTGCCAACAAAAGTTCATCAGTACTTGTTGCAACCGATGTGGCCGCTCGCGGTCTGGATATCGACTCGCTTGACGCGGTAATCAACTACCACCTTGCTCGTGATACTGAAGTGCATGTACACCGTATTGGTCGTACTGGCCGTGCAGGCAGCAAAGGTGTTGCGTGCTCTCTGTTCAGTGATAAAGAACACTATAAAGTGGCTTTGCTGGAAGATTATTTAGATAGGACTATCGAAGGTGAAGCTCTGCCTCCGATTAGCCTGCTTGATCAGCCTACATTCCGTCCTGCAATGACTACGCTTCAGATTGATGGCGGTAAGCGACAAAAAGTTCGCCCGGGTGATATTTTAGGTGCGCTAACTGGCGATGACGGTATTGCCGGGGCGGAGGTTGGTAAAATCCAAATCTTCGATAACTTTGCCTATGTTGCGGTTAAGAGTGAATCAGTACGCGCTGCGCTTAAGAAGCTGGAAAACGGTAAACTGAAGGGACGTTCGTTCCGAGTTCGCCAGATCCGCGGTTAATACCTAGGGTATAAAGCCAAGATCAATTGAACAAATGAAAAGCCCGCATAGTATCTGAGCGGGCTTTTTGCTTTCAGAAAAAAGGCTGATGGAAACATCAGCCTCTGTACCCATATTTTTATCACCTCAATTTGTACTTACTTCACCTTGATATGGGTGGTTTGAGGGTGGCTTGCTTTAACTTTGGGTACCAGAATTTTCAGTAAGCCATTATGGAATTCAGCATGGATATGATCTTGTTGAACGTTCTGGCCCAGATAGAAACTGCGCATAAATTTACCGGTGTAGCGTTCCTGCCGGATGACTTTGCCATGCTCCTTCTCTTCACTTTCTTTTCGTGTGGTGGCTTCTATCACCAGAGAACCTTCATTGAGCTGCAAAGAAATATTTTTTTTATTCACCCCAGGTAGTTCTGCTGTTATTTCGTAGGCTTTTTCTTTTTCAACAATATCAACTCGTGGTGTCATCATCTCGGTATCAAGTTTTGGCCGCAGCATTGGAAATGCATTGTCAAACATTTGAGGGAAATCAAACCAGGAGTCACGAGGGACTAAACTCATACTTGCCTCCAATCCATTAGTCGTTAACGCATCTATAGTCTAGTTCAATATTGTTAATTAAAGACTAAAAATTACCATAAATTGATTAAGGTCAAAAACTGTCCAAGGCTCAGATATTTCAAAAAAAAATGTAAAAATTGGGTTGGGTTATATTGTTTTTTTACTTTCCCCTCAAACCTTGCACTGTTAACGCAATAGACCAAGGTCTAATACACATTGTTAACAATTATCTTGAATTAATCCGATTTTAGCGCTAACTTTTGTTCATTAACCGATCAATTGTTGACAATCTGAATGAGTAAACAAGATGTAACCCTGAAACCTGTCGACACGTTGGCCGGGAATACGATAACCAAAGAACTGACAAAATCTGAGGATCTGACCGAGCGTCTGATTGAATCTATCGTCAGTGGTGAGTATCCGGCAGGAAGTAAAATATCCGAGCCTGAATTAGCGCGCTGTTTTGGTGTCAGCCGGGGGCCATTGCGTGAAGCCATGATGCGGGTGGAATCACTGGGTCTGGTTGAGCGGGTTCCTCACGTTGGTGCCAGAGTAGTCGAATTGAGTCAGCATAAGTTAATTGAAATTTATGCGGTGCGTGAAGCGCTGGAAGGCATGGCAGCACGCTTAGCCTGTATCAATATTACGGACGATGAGATTGATGCATTGCAGGATCTGTTAGAACAGCATCAACGTCATATCGAACAAGTTGACGGTGCCTCTTATTTCCATCAGCAAGGTGATTTTGATTTCCATTATCGAATTATCAAAGCGAGTCGAAACACCAAGTTGATTAGCCTGTTATGTGACGAGTTATATCACCTGCTACGCATGTATCGGTTCCAGTCACCGCGACAGCATTCTCGTCCAACTAAAGCACTGAGCGAACATATCCATATTCTTGCGGCAATACGTGAACGCGACGGGGAGCTGGCAGAAATGCTGATGCGCCGCCATATCATGCGCAGCCGCCAACTGATTGAGCGTCAATTAACGGCAGAGCAGTTAATTGAAGATGACTGTAATGATGACAATAAAGATGACAAGGAGACAGTATCATGAGTCCAGGGAAACGCTTCCGTAATGCGGTTGCACATAATCACCCATTACAAGTTGTAGGCACAGTTAATCCTTATTGCGCGATGATGGCTGAGCAGGTCGGGCACCAGGCAATTTACCTGTCAGGGGGCGGTATTGCCAATGCCTCCTATGGCCTGCCGGATCTCGGTATCACGACTCTGAATGATGTACTGGAAGATGTCCGCCGTATCACTGCCGCAACCAACTTGCCGCTACTGGTCGATATCGACACCGGTTTCGGCGGCGCGTTTAATATCGCGCGCACCATAAAGGAAATAGAACGTGCCGGTGCTGCCGCGATACACATGGAAGATCAGGTGGCGCAGAAACGTTGTGGTCACCGTCCGAATAAAGCCATCGTCAGCCAGGAAGAAATGGTCGACCGTATTAAAGCCGCGGTTGATGCCCGCACCAATGATGACTTCGTGATCATGGCGCGTACTGATGCGCTGGCTGTGGAAGGAATGGATGCCGCGATTGAGCGTGCCATTGCCTGCGTCGAAGCGGGGGCTGACATGATTTTCCCAGAGGCAATTAATACCCTTGAACAGTATCAGCAGTTTTCCGATGCGGTGAAAGTGCCGATTCTGGCGAACATTACTGAATTTGGTCAGACCCCGTTATTCTCTGGCGACGAGCTGGCTGAATGCGGTGTTGATATGGTGCTGTATCCGTTATCGGCGTTCCGTGCCATGAACCAGGCTGCATTGAATGTGTATCAACATTTAATTAAAGATGGTCATCAGCGCAATGTGGTTGATCAGATGCAAACCCGTGAACAACTTTATCATTATCTTGGTTATCACGATTATGAGCAGAAGCTTGATAAGTTGTTTAGCGGGAAATAACTAAATTCAACGAGTTATTTAAATAGAGCGGGATTAATAGAATAAGAGATTATTTAAATATAAATAACCTGAACAGAAAACGTAATTAAATTTCCGGCTAAAGCGGGAAGATAGAAAATAATAATTAAATCCAATTAATTTGTAGCTATTCAGCCTGAAGCTATTTCGACTCTTTGCACCTGTGATTTAGCAAAGAAAGAAATAGTAACGTGATGAGAGTTATAACCAATCCAATAACGTGAAACAACTAAAAGGAGTCTGCTATGTCTGCAATAGCCGTAGCTGATAGTCAAAAGGACAAAGCAATCACCAATGGCGCCGGATTACGTGGTCAAAGCGCGGGATCAACGTCGTTATGTACCGTAGGTAAAACGGGCACGGGGTTAACCTATCGTGGTTATGATATTACGGATTTAGCGCACCATGCTGAATTCGAAGAAGTCGCGTATCTATTGTTGAAAGGCAAACTGCCGACGCAAAGTGAATTAGATAATTATAAGCGGGCACTGAAAAGTATTCGTGGCTTGCCGCCGGCTTTGTGTCAGGTATTAGAAGCCATTCCTGCGGATGCTCATCCCATGGATGTCATGCGAACCGGTTGCTCTATGTTGGGTAATCTGGGTCAGGAAATGGACTTTTCCGAGCAGGGCGAAAAGACTGATACCCTTTTGGCTATGCTGCCTGCGATCATCTGCTACTGGTATCGATATAGCCATCATGGTGTACGCATAGATACCGCAAGCAGTGATCAGGACACCATTGGCGGATATTTTCTCAAAATGCTGACGGATAAAGCGCCATCAGAGCTGCATAAGCAAGTCATGCACTGTTCGCTAGTGCTGTATGCCGAGCATGAGTTTAATGCCTCGACGTTTACGGCGCGGGTGTGTGCCTCGACCTTGTCCGATTTACACTCCTGTATTACCGCTGCCATCGGTAGTTTACGTGGTCCGTTACATGGCGGCGCGAACGAAGCAGCAATGGCAATGATTGAGCAGTGGCAAAGTGCTGACGAGGCTGAAGCAGGGATCATGCAAATGCTGACCAATAAAGACAAAATTATGGGCTTTGGTCATGCCATTTACCGTGAATCCGATCCGCGTAATGCGCTGATTAAAGAGTGGTCTCGCAAGTTGGCGCAAGATGTGGGTGATACCCATTTATTCGCGGTATCTGAGCGTGTCGAGCAAGTGATGAAGCGAGAGAAAGGTTTGTTCCCGAATGCAGACTTTTTCCATGCCTCTGCTTATCACTTCATGGGGATCCCAACCAAATTATTTACCCCCATTTTTGTAATGAGTCGCGTAACAGGCTGGGCTGCCCATGTGTTTGAGCAACGAGCGAATAATCGCATTATTCGCCCGAGCGCCGATTACGAAGGGCCTGATCATCAAGACTGGCTACCGATAGAGCAGCGCACCTCTGCCAAATAGCGAGCCTTTTCTGAACAGCGAACATAGCCAGAATCAATCTGGCTAACGACCAGATAATGAATAGGGGAGTAAACCATGAGCATGAATGTCGAAATGAATGAACGTCCGGCACCTGATGAACTGTTAGTGCAAATTGCCGATTATGTTGCCAATACAGAAATTAATTCACCAGAAGTGTACGACACCGCCCGTAACTGTTTGATCGATACTTTAGGCTGCGGTTTGTTAGCACTGCGTTTTCCTGAGTGTACCAAGCACCTCGGACCGATTGTGCCGGGAACGACAGTACGTAATGGGGCCCGCGTACCGGGAACCTCCCATGAACTCGATCCGGTCATGGCGGCTTTCAACATCGGCTGCATTATTCGCTGGCTTGATTTCAACGATACCTGGCTGGCAGCCGAGTGGGGCCACCCCTCTGACAACCTCGGCGGTATTCTGGCAACCGCAGATTACCTGAGCCGGGTAGCCGTCTCTCAAGGTAAAGCGGCGCTCACCATGCGTGATGTACTGACTGCGATGATCAAAGCCCATGAAATCCAGGGCGTGCTGGCACTGGAAAACAGCTATAACCGCGTAGGACTCGACCATGTATTGCTGGTACGCGTTGCCTCAACGGCAGTGGTGACTAAAATGCTTGGCGGCAGCAAAGAGCAGATCATTGATGCCGTATCTCAGGCATGGGTCGACGGGTGTTCATTGCGTACCTATCGCCATGCACCGAATGCCGGCTCCCGTAAATCGTGGGCGGCAGGCGATGCCACTTCTCGTGCGGTTCG
Source organism: Photobacterium sagamiensis (assembly GCF_050337085.1). Classification (NCBI taxonomy): domain Bacteria; kingdom Pseudomonadati; phylum Pseudomonadota; class Gammaproteobacteria; order Vibrionales; family Vibrionaceae; genus Photobacterium; species Photobacterium sagamiensis. Next base: position 81,914 of record NZ_JAKJSP010000028.1, read on the forward strand.
CCTGGCGATGATCACCATGAAAGGGGAGATGGGGCTGCCATCAGTACTGACTGCGCCTCAATGGGGATATTACGATGTGCTGTTTAAAGGCGAGCAGTTTAAAGTCAACCAGCCGTTTGGCAGCTATGTCATGGACAATGTCTTGTTCAAAATTGCATTCCCGGCAGAGTTCCATGCGCAGACGGCTGTGGAATGTGCGGTTCAGCTGCATGAACAAGTCAAAGATCGTATTGATGACATTGACCACATTGAAGTGACAACACATGAATCGGCAATTCGGATCATTTCAAAATCGGGGGGTCTGGCTAACCCGGCAGATCGCGATCACTGCCTGCAATACATGATTGCCGTCCCGCTGTTGCATGGCGATTTGATTGCTGAGCATTATGAAGATGATTTCCACCGTGGTGACGCCCGTATTGATGTGTTGCGTAACAAGATGGAAATTAAAGAAGATCCCCGTTACAGCGCGGAATATCTGGAATCCGATAAGCGCTCCATTGCCAATGCCATTCAGGTGTTTTTCAGTGATGGCACCGCGACTGAAAAAGTCGCAGTGGAATATCCGATTGGTCACCGTCGTCGCCGTGAAGAAGGGATCCCGGTGCTGGAACGCAAATTCAAGCGTAACCTGCAGACCCGATTCCCAGAGGGAACCTGTCAGAAAATTTTCGATTTGTGTTGCGATCAGGCGAAGTTAGAAGCCACGCCGGTTGATGAATTTATGGCGCTGTTTGTTATTAACTAAGCAAACCCATAACCATCATTATCTAGAATTTCATATCGAGATTGCTGGCAGAGCCTATCAGCCAGCTCACTTGAATAGGCGAAAGGAGACCACTATGTCAGCCTATCAGGACGCTTTTGATTTAGCGGCAAAGGAGCCGGAAATTTTCTGGAAACAGCAAGCGCAATCTATTGCCTGGTTCCGGTTTCCCCAAACTATCTTAAGTCAGGATGAGCACGGTATTGAGCGCTGGTTCGCCGATGGTGAATTAAATACCGCTTATCTGGCGTTGGATCACCATGTCGACAATGGCCGGGGTGATCAAACGGCACTTATTTATGACTCCCCGGTAACCGGAAAAAAAGCCCGGTACAGCTACCGCGTATTACGGGATCAGGTCGCGAAAACGGCCGGTATGCTGGCGAGTTTAGGGGTTGGCAAAGGGGATCGGGTGGTGATTTACATGCCAATGATCCCCGAGGCGGCCATGGCGATGCTTGCCTGTGCCCGATTGGGAGCGATTCATTCGGTGGTCTTTGGCGGTTTTGCCCCCAATGAACTGGCGGTCAGAATTGAAGATGCCGAGCCGAAGGTGTTGATGACCGCATCGTGCGGTGTCGAAATCAGCAAAGTGATCCCGTACAAGCCTTTGGTGGATCAGGCGATCATGGATAGCCGCTGGAAGCCCGATAGTGTAGTGGTATATCAGCGTAAAGAATGTCTGGCAGAATTAAGCCAGCAGCGGGATGCTGACTGGACGGCATTGCTTAACCGCGCCCAGCCCCATGATTGTGTACCTGTGAAAGCGACCGATCCGCTGTACATTCTTTATACCTCCGGTACCACGGGAAAACCCAAAGGGGTTGTGCGTGATAACGGGGGCCATGCTGTCGCAATGCAATACAGCATGAGTACGATTTACAATGTAAAGCCGGGGGAAGTGTACTGGGCGGCATCGGATGTCGGCTGGGTCGTCGGCCACTCTTATATTGTTTATGCCCCGCTTATTCATGGCTGCACCACCATTATGTATGAAGGCAAGCCCGTACGTACGCCGGATCCCGCAGCATTCTGGCGAGTGTGCGAGGAATATGGTGTCAGTGTGCTGTTTTCTGCTCCTACGGCGTTCCGGGCCATTAAAAAAGAAGATCCCGATGGCGAGCTATTAGCGCAATATCCGATGCCGAAATTGCGGACGATATTTATGGCGGGCGAACGTTTAGATCCGCCGACGCTGGAATGGGTAGAAAGTAAAACAGGGCGACCAGTGGTTGATCACTGGTGGCAAACCGAAACGGGATGGGCAATAGCAGGTAACCCGCTTGGCCTGGAGAGTTTCAGTCTGAAACCAGGCTCGACAACCAAACCGCTCCCCGGCTATCAGGTCGAAGTACTCAATGAGCTGGGTAAACCTCAGGTGGCTAACGGGCAAGGCTACATTGCGATAAAGCGGCCCTTGCCTCCGAGTTGTTTACCGACTGTCTGGCGCAATCACGACCGGTTTGAATCGGGTTACCTTAGCCAGTTCCCGGGCTATTACGTCTCGGGTGATGGCGGTTACATCGACGAAGATGGCTACCTGTTTGTGATGGGACGAATTGACGATGTGATTAATGTCGCGGGTCATCGGTTATCAACGGGGGAGATGGAAGAAGTCGTGGGGGCACACGAAGCCGTTGCGGAATGTGCGGTTATCGGCATTCATGATGAACTTAAAGGCCAGTTGCCATTAGGGCTGGTGGTGCTGAAAGACGGCTACATCTCCGAAAATGGTGCGATCGAGGCTGAATTGCTGCAACAGGTACGCGCTAAGATCGGCGCAGTAGCATGCTTTAAACGTGCATTGATAGTGGATCGTTTACCGAAAACCCGTTCAGGTAAAATTTTACGGCGGGTGATCAGACAGATTGCCGACGGTGAACAATATGTCGTGCCATCGACTATTGATGACCCTAGTAGTTTGAATGAAATTGAGCGGGCTCTGCTGTAAAAAAGCTGAATGGTCATTTGATTTTCCTGATTGCTATAACCCCGTTTTTGCGGGGTTATTTTTTGATTTGCAAGAAATCGTCAGAACCCGCCACAAATACCATCAATTATTTCGCTTGAATTGAATTCCCAGAGGAAGCTCTGAATCATGCATCTTGAAGTGGTTTGGGTATAAAGGTCCTACTTGACGACCACCATTATTAATTCCGTTGTGAAAACATCTTGCTAACCGACTCATCTTATAAATTACGACGGCTTATAAGAAAAGAGGTTTCTTAATGATATTTCTTATTGGAATGTCATTGTTTCTAGGCATCTGTAGCAGGCGGCTCAGAAGGGGTCTTATTAGTTGCATATGAAGTCGGTGTCATTGTTTTTGATGTAATATTCGCCTAAATCAAAATATTAGGACTAATATGTAGAAGGAGTATGGCAGTGTTAATCACAAGAGGAACACTATTGAGTGTCTAGTTATTTAAGCATATGCCGCCGTATACCTTGCAAATCAAGGTTTCAATTGGGCTGGAGCCAAGAGCACTTAGATTTTTGGGTAATTGGATAAACCTTAATTAAAAGGATACTGGAATGGAAATCGGTTCGCTTCGTTGTATTTTTCGTACTCTGTCTATCGCTATCACGATGTGCTTGGTCGGTATTGTTACGCCTGCTCAGGCTGGTTCTGAGACTAATCAAACAGATTCTGTTGAGTCTGTGAAGGGCTATGTCCTGAAGCTGGGGCGCATCTCGGTCAATCCGCGAAAAGACTACCCCAAATACAAGACACTCGGGGATTTTTTGGTAAAACGCCTTAATCAGGCGGGTGTCTCTGATTGGGAAGTGGTTTTTGCAACAAGTCAGCAGCAGATGAGTGAGTATGTTCGTGATGGTAAGGTCGATATCGTCCCCGCATCTGTGTACACCGCCATTGTGCTTAAAGAGCAAGCGGGTGCTGAGTTGTTACTAAAGGAGTGGCGCAATGGTATGAAAAGTTACCAGACTCTCTTTGTAACCAGTAAGGCAAGTGAGATTAATGAACTTTCTGATCTGCTCGGACAAAAAATCGCCTTCGAGACCCAGCATTCAACCCCCTCGTATTTTGTTCCCCGAATGGTGCTTGAGTCTCAGGGGCTGCCTTTGGTTGAGGTAGATAGCAGAGAAGTCACTCCGGAACAAACCCATATTGGCTACCTCTTTGCAAAGAAAGAAGTCAATATTGCCCAGTGGGTATCCTCTGAATGGGTGCAGGCCGGAGCAATCAGCAGCCGTGACTGGAATGATCCTAAATATATTCCAGAAGGACTAAAGAAGAAACTGCGTGTTTTTCACCGTACTGAACCGTTTCCAAGAGCGGTTTGGGCAGTCAGGAGTGACTTGTCAGAGCCGCTCAAACTTGAAATTCAAAATGTCTTGCTGGCTGTAGCAAATGATCCTGAAGATATTAAGGAACTAAAGCGCTACCGAGGTGTTACCGGGTATGAGTTACTAAAAGAGGGCGAACTCACCTGGTTTCATGAGCAACTTAAAAAGCATGATTCATCACTATAGTTAGAGAGAGCTAATATGCGTATTCGCTATCAGTACTTTATTGTGATCAGTCTGTTGCTTTTGCTTATGTTCAGCATGACATCTGTGATTCTTAGTCATCAGGCAGATAAGGGCATTAGCAATATGAGGTTGGAGAGTGAGCGCGTATTACGGCAGGCGATTATCGAGCAGTACGAACAACGCGGCTATCAACTTGCAGCAATGAGTGCTGGCGCTCTTACTAACCCGCTAATATTGAGTGATGTCGATGCGATTGGTGAGCTAATCTATGCGCTCCATGCTGAGTATGATATTTCGCAAATTTATGTTTACGATAAAACCGGCTCAGTTTTGCACGATGGCACTTCGGAGGTAAAACTGAGCGGAAGTAATATTCTGGATTTGCAATCTGACTTAACGGTCATTCCTGGCAATCTTGTTGCTTATCACGGGCGTGAATCCATTCATGTTTTTGCCCCGGTAAGAATCTTTAACGAGACCGTTGGCGGTATTTATATCTCCCTGCCTCTTACATCGTTGACCACTCAGCTTGATAATCTTCAGGCGGTACTTCTTGCTAACGGACAAATCATTCGAAACGAAAGCCAGCAGTCACTGTTGATTATGGGCATGGTTCTTATTGTTTTTTCTTTGTTCGTTTCTTTGTTTTTTTCTCGGAGCCTGAGCGCACCGATCGTCAACCTGACTAAGCAGCTACTCCGTGTCGGTCGTGGCGACTATGAAGCAAAGATTACCGTTAATCGTCGCGATGAAATTGGTGATTTGGCAGCGGCTTATCGCACGATGGTCGATGATCTGAGAAGGACTATTATCACCCGGGATCAGTTGGATCAAGTTCTGCAAAGTATGCAAGATGCTGTGATGGTCACGACCGCATCGGGAAAAGTCCGGATGATGAATCCGGCGGTTACCGCTTTGTTTGATGTGACGGAATCGGAATTGTTAGAACTGAAACCATTGGAATTTCTCGACTTAAATGATAGTGAAAGAGCCGATCTGACTCAGACTATAGAGCGTGATGGTGCAATCATGAGTCAATTAGGTTTGGTTCTGAGGGGGAATAACGGGCATAAACATGTATTATTTTCTGTAACCCAATTAGGTGCTTTGAGTGGTTTTCGAGGTGAAACGCTCTATGTATTTCATGATATTACTGAATTAAAGCAGGCCGAAGCCGAGATCCGCCGATTGGCCGAAACCGATAGTCTCACCGGTTTATCAAATCGCTACCATTTTAAGCGCCTGGCTGAGCAAGCACTGCTAAAAACCCAGCGCGAACAGTCTTTAGCCGCGGTACTCTTTCTTGATCTGGATAACTTTAAACGCATCAATGATACATTGGGACACGCCATCGGTGATCTGTTGCTAAAAGCCGTTGGTCAACGCCTGAGCGGCATTTTGCGCTTGTCCGATATAGGTGGCAGATCCTCACCGGAAGATTTGATCACTGCTCGGCTGGGCGGGGATGAATTTACCATTTTTCTTCCCCATTTATGTCACTCTGAGATTCCTTCGGTTGTTGCCAAACGACTGCTAAAGGCCCTGGCAGAGCCTTTCCAGCTTACGGGTTACAGCATTTCTATTAGCTGCAGTATTGGTATTGCGCTCTTTCCCAATGATGGTAGTGATATAGAAAGCCTGTTTAAGTATGCTGATACAGCTTTGTACAAAGCTAAACACAATGGTAAAGGGTGCTATCAATTTTATAATGCCTCAATGGGTATAGGCAATCTCAATCACCTGGCCATAGAACAGTCATTACACAGTGCACTGGCTAATGATGAATTCCAATTGGTGTATCAACCACAGCTTAATCTGAGCACGAATACAATAGTCGGATCCGAAGCCCTGTTGCGTTGGCATCATCCCGTTATGGGAAACATACCGCCTGATACTTTTATTCCCATCGCCGAGCAGACCGGATTGATTATTCCTATCGGTGAATGGGTACTTAGAACAGCCTGTAAACAGGCAAGAAAGTGGCAGGAATTGGGGTATCCAGCCATGCGTATAGCCGTCAACCTCTCAGCCCGGCAATTTGAACAAACTAATTTAGCCAAGGTTACCGCTGATATTTTGCAGGAAACGGGCTTGGCTCCTCATTATCTGGAATTGGAAATCACGGAAAGTATGTTGATGCGTAATGTTGAACATGCGATTGAATGTATGAAAAAAATCAAATATATGGGAGTCGATTTAGCCATTGATGATTTTGGTACGGGTTATTCCAGTTTGAGTTATCTCAAACGCTTTCCTATCGACCGACTTAAAATTGACCGTGCTTTTGTCAGTGATATCCCCCAGAATGGTGATGATAGCGCCATTGTATTAGCCATCATTGCGATGGCTCACAGCTTAGGGCTTAAGGTTATCGCAGAAGGTGTTGAGACTAAATCACAGATGGACTACCTGGCCCATAAATATTGCGATGAGTTACAAGGTTATTATTTTAGTCATCCTTTATCACCGGAAGAGTTTACTAATCTGCTGAGTAAGCAACACCATCTTCTACCATCGCTTGATCAGACAGACTCAATTGGTTCAGGTTATTAGTCTGTCATCAAGCTCATTCTTCGCCTATGCGGCATAACCATATAAGAAACACTTCACGGCCTGAGAGGCATATTGTTTCATTTCCTGATCTGTCGGGATGTCCATGCCTACCAGCGCTTCCTGGAAATAATCACCTCTTAGCATGCTCAGTAACTGGGTACAGGCAAATTTAGGATCATCTAACTTAAGCTTTTCTTGCTTAACCTGACTTAGCAGAAAATCAGTGAGCAGGTCGTGAATACGGTGCGGCCCACGGGATAAGAAAAGTGCGGCCAGCTCTTTATCGTGGCGTGATTCGGCTGATATGACTCGGTACATATTGAGTAACTCCGGCGAACAAAGTGCTTTGATGTACTCATAGCCAAATTGAGTCAGTTGCTCGTCCAGCGGGATCTCGCTGTCAGGTTCAAACTGAAACACCGCTTCCATTTCTTCTGTGCACTGGGTAATAACTTCGACCAGAATTCCTTTTTTGTCACCAAAGTAACGGTAGAGGGTCTGTTTTGAGCCCCCGCACTGTTCAATGATTTGATCCATACTGGTTTCAGGATAGCCTTGCTCGAAAAATAGCTTAGTTGCTACTTCAATGATTTTCTGTTGCTTTTTCAGGGTTGATGGACGCATTTCAATACCTCATTATCTGGCTACATTAGACCAGTTCTCTCAATTTCATGCAATTTATGACCTAAACCTTCTATCTCTGATCCGCAACATTTGTTCCTGTTTCGCTGATGTTTTTACAACCAGGCATTAAATATTACTTGAACTAAATATATCAAATGATTTATCGTACTGTCCAGTACGATACTGAAAGTCAGTGGGAAGATAAGATATGAAAACAAAAATTAAAGCGAGTGTGGTCGCTCTGGCCTTGGCTGTTTCGGGTTGCACAATCTACAGTACCTTTGCGCCTAAGGCCGATCAGGTGAAAACCGAAAACGCCTATGTGCATGGCGAGATCACCCAAATCAGTGCTGAAGCTTCAGGCCGCGTTACTCAAATATTTGTCACAGATAATCAGCAGGTAGAAGCCGGGGAACTACTGGCAACCATTGATGACCGTGATTACGTTGCTCGCCGAGATCAGGCGCAAGCCGTTCTGGCAATGGCTGAAGCGACACTGGACAACAATCTGGCGCGAATTGATTTACAGCAGGTAAAGATCAAAGAAACGGCGGCTTATCTTGATATCGCAAAAGCAGAAAATGGGCTCCAGCAAAGAGAATTGGTTCGCTATTCCAAGTTGGTTAAAAATGGCGCGATAAGTAAGACCCAGCACGATTTGCAAAAAACCAAAGCAATAGAATCCAGTGCCAACCTTGAGGCAACACAACTCCAACTGGCGGCAGCTAACCAACAGCTTAAAACCTTACATACAGAGCGCTCACAATTGCTGGCGCAGCAACAGCAGGCTAAAGCGGGACTAGATCTGAGTGAGCTGGCACTGGAAGACACGAAGATACTTGCGCCGATCAGCGGGATCGTGGGTAACCGCTCCCTGCAGGTGGGCAAGTTTATCAAAGCGGGTTCAGGGATTCTGGCTATCGTGCCAGTCGATGATCTGTGGCTGGAAGCCAACTATAAAGAAACCCAGCTGACCAATGTGAAACCCGGGCAGAAAGTGGATGTGGTATTAGATATGTTCCCTGACACGCAGCTCAAAGGCACGGTGAGCAGTATCTCACCGTCTACCGGTACCCAATTCAGCTTGCTTCCACCGGATAACTCGACGGGTAATTTCGTCAAAGTGGTTCAGCGCGTGCCAGTGAAAATTCAGCTGGAGATCCCCGCAGAGCTCAAAGGCCGCGTTGTGCCGGGCTTGTCTGCCGAGGTTATTGTTCTTACCAACAGTGCCGTAAGCACCCGTAATACAGGGGTATAATGATGAACCGGCGCTATGAACTTATTCTGCTTGTATCGCTGGCAATGATCCCGTTTGGCATCACGTCAGCAATCTATAACGCAAGTGCTGCTGAGATGGCCGGAGCCTTGGGCTTATCGGCAGATGACGCATCCTGGTTCAACATCCTTTATATCCTGGCCCAATTGGTCATGCTGCCTTTTGCTTCCTGGCTGACTTATCGTTTTGGTGCGACTCGCATATTCGGTGCCGGTGTTGTTATCGGTTTAACCAGCGCTGTAATCAGTGGTTTTACAATGGTGGAACCAGCCCACTATCTGGCATGGTTCGGCCACGGCATTGCCGCCAGCGCCATGCTTGTCGCGGCGCAGGTATTGGTACTGCGAAATCTAACGGTCAGAGAAATTGCTTATGCCGAGGGTTGTATGCTGCTTATGACCACCCTCTTGCCTTTCGGGGTATACCCATGGATATTTGCCGAGCTGGCTGAAAGCAACCTTTGGCAATTCTCTTTCGCTGTCCAGATTATTTTCTATATCGCATTGGTAGGTTGGCTTTGGTTACGTCCCTTCCCTGGTGAAGATGAGAAACAGCCTGTCACGTTTAACCTGATCCAGGCTTGCTTAATGACAGCTGCCATCTCGGGTGTGGTATTTGTGCTGATGCGTGGCCAGTTCTACAACTGGTTTGACAGCCCTGTCATCATTGATGCTGCCATGATAGCTGCAGCTCTGATCCTGCTTTGTGTCTTTGCGATCAGAAAACAGTGGGGAAGCGGCGAGTATCTTCGCTCTGATGTGTTGGCTTCAGGTAAGAACATAGTCTCGATGTACAACGGTGCCCTAGCGGGGTTTGCCGTGCTGGGCACATCGATGCTGATTACCAGTTATCTTTCGGGGGTGTTGCGTTATAGTCATAGCGAGCTGGGTTGGATCCAGGTTCCCGCTTTCGGCACGATGTTACTGGGGCTGGTGGTCAGTATCTGGATCAGTAACCATCCGCGGTTAAAAGCCGATGCGGTGGTTCCTGCCGGGGTACTGATGATCCTGATTTCCAGCGCATTTCTTTCCACCAGTAATGCCTCAAGCGGTGAAAGCGACATGTGGCTGGCACTGCTATTACGTGGTTTTGGTGTCGGTGTTCTGAATGTTACCGTGACCATCTCGATTCTTTCCAGCTTTGATAAAAAGCATATTCCTCAAGGGGTCAGCTACTTTTATCTGTTCCGGACACTCGGCGGTCTTGCTGGAGTTGCTTTGTTCTCCCGTTTAATGAGCAAAGAAGCCTCTGGCGTGATGAATGTGCTGGGTGAAAACTTCAATGAAACCAATAACGCCTTTATTCACTACCAGAATGCAATGGTTCAGGTTTTGCAAAATGGCATGCTGGAAGCGACTCCTGCCCGGGTTGCCACCTTGCTAAGTGGGCAATTAAAAACCCAGACGGCTGCTGTCGCCGGGGTAAATAACTTTCAGTGGTTTGTTATTTCCATATGTGTGCTTGCCCCTATATTGATAATTGGTAAAAAATGGGCGGGACGAAAGGCATAAACTGTGATCACTATAACAAACCATCTTTTCAAGCGCGTAATTGGAGAAAATTTTTCTATATAAAAGTGAATTGCTAGCAAAAAAAGCGAAAATATTCCTTAGAAGACACCGTATATTAATGCCATAGAAAGTTAAGGGTTAGCCCTTTGCAAAAATACATTTCAAGCAACCGTTGATGGTGGTTAGTCGATCATGTCTGCGTTGCATGCATTAAGGTGAAAGAAATGAAAACGCACCTATGGAATAGTTTCATTAATGTGGTTAAGCGAGAGGTTGTTCCTGCTTTGGGCTGTACTGAGCCAGTTTCAGTCGCGTTAGCCGCAGCGATTGCCAGGGGAAAACTAAATGGTAAGCCCGAAAAAATAACGGCGTTAGTTTCACCGAACCTGATGAAAAACGGAATGGGCGTCGGTGTACCTGGTACCGGAATGGTGGGATTACCTATTGCTGCTGCGGTGGGAGCGCTGGCTGGTGATGCAAAAGCAAAACTGGAAGTGCTTAAAAATATTACGCCTGAAGATGTGGCAGAGGCGAAGGCACTGATTGATGCTGATTGTGTCTCTGTTGGCGTCGCTGGTGTCAGTAATATTCTGTATGCAAAAGTTACGGTAAATAGTGGTGCTGAATTTGTCTCGGTCACTATTGCCGACAGCCATACGCATGTTGTGGCCATTGAAGAAAATGGCATCACAACGTATATCGCGGAGCCTGCCACTACAGACGCAGGCAATAAGTCTGATAACCCGTTTACAGAAGCTGTGGCAGAAGATATTTATGATTTTGCACTACACGCGCCGCTAGAAGATATCCGTTTTATTGAACAATCCTATGAGCTCAATGATGCATTATCTGCTGAGGGGTTAACGGGTAAATATGGCTTACAAATCGGTGCAACGTTCCAGCGTAATATTGACCGGGGTTTATTGTCTGGCGGGTTGTTAACCGATGTGCTTCGTCGTACTTCTGCAGCGTCCGATGCCCGCATGGATGGTGCAATGAAACCTGCGATGAGCAATTCAGGTTCTGGTAACCAGGGCATTGCGGCGACGATGCCTGTGGTCGTTGTGGCAGACTTCCTGAACGTCGATCAAGAAAAAACGATCCGCGCATTAATGCTATCCCATTTAATGGCTATCTATATTAAAAGCCACCAAAACAAACTCTCAGCGCTATGCGGCGCAACTACCGCATCCATGGGAGCGGTGGCTGGGATGACCTGGTTGCTTGGTGGTGATTTTGACAAAATCAGTAATGCTATTTGCAGCATGATTGGTGATATTGCCGGCATTATCTGTGACGGTGCAAAAACCAGTTGTGCCATGAAAGTCTCGTCATCGGCTGGCGCTGCGGTAAAGGCTGCGTTAATGGCGCTCGATGGTATTCGGGTGACGGGCAACGAAGGGATTGTAGCGGACGATGTTGATACATCAATTCGTAATCTTTCAGCGCTAGCCAATGGTTCGATGACTCAAACCGACGTACAGATTTTAGATATTATGGTAAATAAATAGAGGTGAAAACCTGAATAATATCCCGCGGGTTGGCTAGTCTATTAATTTGCCGCGCGACTAGGGGCTGTTTATCTTCCAATATTGAAGTAATTATGTTGAAAGATAAACAGGCCTTAGCACGGCAATATTGTTCTTACTTGCCTTGACCGGAACAGGCTGATTAGTGCGACGATCATCCAGATAGTGTTTGAAGCAAAGTTCGGCCAGTTTTGGTCGATATAAAGCACTGGCAGAATGGTTAGAGGAGCGATAACACCCCAACATCTGTATTGATGCAATGTTATGTTTTCACTAAGAAAAAGCGAGTAGCCTGCCAGGTATATCCAGGTTGAAATCCAGCCCAGCATATCTATCACCAAAGTCATATTCTGATGGTACAGCGCTCCAATTTGGCCAACCAGCAACCCGATAAAGCCTGCAGCAAAGGTACGGTTATCCACGTGTTGAAATACGGGGAGCTTTTTCTTGTGAGCTAACAGGCTAATGATGATCCACAGGCTATTAATAACAGCGATCTGATACGATGAAATAACCAATGAATAAATAATCAGCAAGGATGAACCTAGTGTATTAAGCAACAAGTAAAGTTTGTTGGCTGGAATAATCTTCAAGCTCAAGAGCGCAAATGCTGATAGGTAGAGCCCTGCTCCTAACCAGCCTAGAAAAAGTATGTCCATTGGTTATCTCTTCTATTACAAGATGCCTTTACTAATGCAGCCTAATACTGCGACAAGTCATTTCAGTTAAGTTATTTTTTAATTAGTGTGATGCGAAAGCGATTTTATTTGCATCGGGATGACACACCGTCCGTAATACCTTGTTGTACACCGTTTTGGTATTAAGTAATGTGATAGACATTCTTAAATTTAAGAAAAACCAACATATATTGTGATGTTATACGTGGTGAGGATATCTCTCGATAACTAGCGTCATTCAATTTTAGGATTGGTAGCGGTTGCGACAAAATGAAAAAAGGCTCCGACATGCCGGAGCCTTTTATTCAGGAGTTTTCGCTTAACCGGCAATTATACTAATCGGGACAATTTTTCCGGCAGGTTTTCAACGTCACTGCCAATAAAACCGCCAGTTTGGTGCGCCCAAAGCTGAGCGTAAATGCCATTCTTATTGATCAATTCCTGATGCGTTCCCTGCTCGACAATCTCCCCTTTATCGAGAACAATCAGGCGATCCATGGCGGCAATGGTTGATAACCGGTGAGCAATTGCGATAACCGTTTTGCCTATCATTAACTCGTACAGACTTTCTTGAATAGCCGCTTCCACTTCGGAATCCAGTGCTGATGTTGCCTCATCCAGCAACAAAATAGGCGCATTCTTTATCAATACCCGCGAAATAGCGATACGCTGGCGCTGACCGCCGGAGAGTTTGACTCCACGCTCGCCAACCTGGGCATCGTAGCCTGTATTGCCATATGTGTCGGACAGAGTGCTGATAAACTCATGAGCATGTGCCTGTCGGGTGGCAGCCAGTAGTTGTTCTTCGCTGGCATCAGGATTGCCATACAAGATGTTTTCACGGATTGAACGGTGTAGCAGTGAGGTATCTTGCGTCACCATACCAATTTGTCCGCGCAGCGAATCTTGAGTCACATCAGCAATATTTTGATCATCAATACTGATAGTTCCTGACTCCACATCGTGGAAGCGCATTAACAGGTTAACCATTGTTGATTTACCTGCCCCCGAGCGCCCTACCAGCCCTACTTTTTCACCCGGCTTGATATTCAGGTTCAGCTTTTCGATGACTCCGCTTTTTTCGCCATAGTGGAAACTGACGTTATCAAATTGTATTCCGCCAGATCGTACTGTCAGTGCCGGGGCATTGGGTTTGTCGACGATATCGACAGGTTTTGACAGGGTACGCATACCATCAATAACCGTACCGATATTTTCAAACAGACCACCGATTTCCCACATGATCCATTTCGACATCCCGTTGATACGCAATGCCAGGCTGACAGCGACAGCAATAGCACCGATGGTGATGGCGGAACCGGTCCATAACCAGATAGAAATAGCAGCAATAGCAAAGACCAACGCGTAGTTGATGATTTCTACACTGATGTTAATCCCCGTTACCAGACGCATCTGGCGGTGAACGGTATCAAGGAAGCCATTCATGCCTTGCTCGGCATATTCAGTTTCCCGATCAGTGTGAGAGAACAGTTTGACGGTCGCGATATTGGTATAACTGTCGACAATACGGCCCGTCATCAATGAACGGGCATCTGCCTGCTCGGTCGAAACGGCTTTCAGCTTGGGTACGAATAATAACTGAATGCCAATATAAGCCGCTAACCAGACCAACATTGGCAGCATTAAGCGAAAATCAGCTTGCGCCATCATGACAAGCATCGAGGTGAAGTAGACCGAAATGTAGACCAGCACATCCAGCAGTTTCATCACTGTTTCACGAACAGATAACGAAGTCTGCATCACTTTGGTGGCAATGCGGCCGGCAAAGTCGTTCTGATAAAAAGAGACACTTTGTTTAAGCAGGTAACGGTGCGCCAGCCAACGGATAGACATTGGATAGTTACCCAGCAAGGTCTGGTGCATCAGTAATGAGTGCAGCAACACCAGCAATGGGACGACAATTAAGACGATAAGCCCCATGCCCATCAACTTGCCGCCTTCTTCGGCAAGGAATGTGTCGGGATTATGGGTGGTCAGCCAGTCGACAAGTTGTCCCATGAAGCCGAAAAGCGAGACTTCAATGATCGCTATCAGCGCGCTGAGTAGTGACATCGCAAGCAATGGCAGCTCAAATCCACGGGTGTAATGTCGGCAGAAAGCAAACAGGCCTTCGGGCGGCTGATCGGGCTCTTGAGCGGGAAAAGCTGATGTCAGTTTTTCAAAAAATTTCAACATAAATGGACGTTTCCAGTTGGGACGTATTATATCAATCAGAAAATGATGCTGATTGCTACTCTTCCAAACTGATTAGTTGATGAGCTGTTGAGCTGTTGAGCGACAGTCTGGATTTTCGATAGGGTGTTATATCGATTGGTATTAAGCTGATTATCTATTGTGCACAATGGAAGGTAAAGGCTTATCATTACCGACGATCCATAACCGCTTACTCTGTTGCGATAGCGTTACGGCCACTGGTTTTCGCCTGGTACAAGCATTTGTCTGCACGACCAATAAGATCATGAATATTACTATCACCATTAACCACACCTGCACTGATATTTTCCAGACGCTTTAAGATCGGAATGATAGAGGCAATACAGGTTGGGCTGTCTTTAGGGATATAGTCGATAACCGTTTTCGCCAACACTTTTTCACGTGTTCTTTCATCCATTAAGGCAGTAAGAACAATCACTTTAATGTCAACGGAAAGACAGACATCAATGATTTCGCCATCCTGGCCATCAGGCAGACAATAATCAAGAATGGCACACAGAAAATCGGTATTCTCATCCAGTACTTTTTCGGCGTCGGCAATGCTTTCAGCGAACACGGGTGAAAACCCGGCTTTTCTGAGTTCAATTTCGATTACGCGTCGAAAAGGTCGGCTATCTTCTACAACTAATATTTTATTTTCCATCGATCACAACCTTTGAGGCGACACGCGAACAGTTGGCTCATTTTTTGGTGCGAGATTATGCGCCTTTTTTTAAATGGATACAATTAATGCTCTGACCAAATAGGAATATAAATATTGCGCTGCAGGAATATATAAAATCGAATGAAATGGCATTCATTTGATTGGTGTTGTGTATGTACTCTTAATTAAAGCAGTGTGTTTGCTTTTGTGTGTGGTGGATTAATAGGGGTAATTAAATGAAGATGCAGACATCTGATTTGATTTATGGTTTGGAATGATTACGCGTACTAATTGATGTTGATATAAATGATCTCCTTGCTGACTGCTCCTTCCAGAGGCGAATTCTCTCCATCGTCAAATCCTCCTCTTTGTAACGAAAGCAGATCCCCCTTGTGGAGGGGGGATCTTTGTATTTTATTTTTTGACTAATTTAAATCTATTTAAAAACAACCCCTGATATTAACAACTCTCCGTTGTCATGTTCTTCCTCATTATCATCCCACGCATCTGCGATATTTGAATAGTGCGTAAAGAAGTCCAGCGTATATTTTGCTGTTATATCAATTAATAATTTAGGCACAGCAACTTCAATGTATTGGGAAGTAGTGTGAACACTGGTTATGTCAGCAATTATGTCTGCTGTAGGATCGGGATTGCGACCGGAGTCCTTTATATTCCATAATGTTGGGTATGGTTTTGGGTATGGTTTTGGGTATAATGTTGGGTCTGCATTATCTCTAGCATGGAATAGCGATACAGCAAACTCTGGGCCCTCACCATTAGACTCAAAATAAACCCAGTAATTATAATATGCACCGTCAATTGGTAACTTATTCAACGACGCTTTATCTAAGCGTAGGTAGAGGTTAGTATCATCCTGTGCAAGATATATCGCCGTTAGATCCATGCTGCTAATACCGGCATCCCCTTCAGCATCAACTAAGGTTGGTTTTACACCATCCCAATCAGTGATTGCACCATCAACACTAATCGTTGCAATAGCAATTTTTACAGGGGGAGTAACGCTAAAGTTGTCTAAGATCGCATCCCTTGCCGCAGCATTAAAAATTAGTGATTCATCATTATCAGATGTTTCTTCCCAAACTTTCCTTACAAATCCTGCATGTTCAGCAAAATAAATTGTGCCGTCGTCATTAAAATGGTCGGTCAAGGTATAAACGGGTACTGGAGCAGTTACCTTTATTAGTATTTCGTCATAAGCACTGATCTCGCTCCAAGAGCCAGATGCTAGTGGTGTGCTTTCCAGATCATCAACTTCCCAAAAATCAACAGTTCCATCACTCTTGAGTTTTGCTGTTATCTCATTGGAACCGTGCCAACCTACCAGTAATTCATTCTCTTTTAGAGCAGATAATGTCGTAATATATGTACCACTCTGAGCAGTCGGAGTTTGTATGTAGTTACATATTCCGTTTAATTGGCCTTTAATAGTTTCTTGATCTAAGGTTCCACTACTATCATGGCACCATGAGTCATGTGATTCAAATTGGTATATGGCTTGTTGGCTGAAACTAACCTTGTAGCCAAAGGCCCCCTCAGGGAATGTAGCATCAATCTTAATAGTTTTTGACCAGGTATCATCACCGTCAGTGCTCTTTAATGCAGTTGCAATGTTTAAACCTGACAAGTCAATTTTAGTGCCAGTTACTGTTTCATCAAATTGCTCTCCATTCGCATAATGGAGTATGATTGAGTTATTATTGGCAGTAACTGATGTTATTGTTTCATTATCGTTAATCCAGTCATTACTTTTAGTCAGTACCCATGTTTCATCATCTACATTAAGACTAATGTTGTCAGTTGACCGTACCGTTTCAGACACAAATTCACCTGTCCAAAAATCAAACTCGTTAAACTGATCTTCTACTGTCTCATCTGATAATTTTAATGTGCCATATTCTAGCTCAGCTCCATTACTATCAGTTTCACCCCAGAACCAATTAATGCCATCTGTTTTCATCAATTCAATTAAGTTGGCAACAGCTGCCGACTTTTCGGCTTCTTTTTGTTTAACTTGCTCTTCCAGTGTACTGGGGTCAATTGCAACCACTTCACTATCAATATTTGTGGCGATGGAATCCGGATTAAATTCGACGGTGCTGTCTGCTTCTGCCTTTGTGACTTCCTGCGAAATTTCATCAAGAGCTTCAAACACCTCATCGACAATCAGGCTAACTAATTTATCGACGGCAATACCCTCGTTTGCTGCCGTATCTTCCAGTTTGGTCATGTTACTGGCGATAACACGGGCTGTTACCTGTGCTACCTGGTGTAACCTTTCAAACTCAGCCAGGTCCTCGCTGCTACCCTCTTTTTGGCCCGCTATATAATCTTCACTTAAGGGTAAAGTTGTGCCCAGTTTTTCTTGAACTGACTTTTCAGCATCCGCGGCGGTACTACCTTTTTCTACTTCATTTTGTACCATAGTGGTGATCGGGCTGACAAAAGTAAAACCGGCCGGCGCACTCAGTGTGTAACCTTCCGTCAGCGCAACGCCAGGATTATCTTCATCGATCGTCTGGCCCTCAACTACCTCTACCAACAACGGAAATTGATCAATTTGTGCCTGAGTGACCCCTGCTAAGGTAAAAACGCCACCTTCAGTGCTTGTTGCAGATGGTTCGCCTGTATCGCAAATTTTATTTTGATTTAGATCCAGACATACAGTTGCCCCGCTTAGGTAGCCATCTGCGACCTTACCAGAGAGGCTTGTAGTTGGGACTTCAGGAGAATCTGGAGAATCTGTAGAACTAGACGATCCCCCACAACCCGATATAGCAATTGCTATAAGTAATGAAAGTAGTTTACTTTGAAATTTCATGATTATTCCTTTAAACACTTTTATTGGGCGTTAGTCGCCTGCAAGATAATCAGGTTGATCTTGCTGGCGTAAAAAAATGGTATCACTATGGTAATAGCTGATAAGAAGGGAGTTGATGAGTCCCCATATGGGGACAATTTGAAAGCGTTGTCTTATTTATGAGATATTGGTCCAAAAAATTTGTCAATGAGAGAAATAATGAAGATTGATTTATCAAAGATGATCACAGAGAGCCGAAACGAAGCCAGCCAACACATCGATACTTTATCGACGCTGGATATGCTGAAAGTGATCAATGATGAAGATAAAAAAGTGGCTACAGCCGTTGAGCAGACATTGCCGGAAGTGGCTAAAGCCGTGGATGCCATTGCTGTTGCCTTTCAGCAAGGTGGCCGTCTGATTTACGCCGGCGCGGGGACATCCGGCCGTCTTGGTATTCTGGATGCAAGTGAGTGCCCGCCAACTTACGGCACGAAACCAGAGCAGGTCGTTGGTTTGATTGCGGGAGGGCACCAAGCTATCTTCAGCGCAGTAGAAAATGCCGAGGATAACCGTGAATTGGGTGCCGGAGATCTGAAAGCGCTCAACTTTAACCAGAAAGATGTGTTAGTGGGGATCGCTGCAAGCGGTCGTACACCGTATGTGCTAGGGGCAATGGCCTATGCTAAATCGGTTGGCGCAACGGTTGCCTGTATTAGTTGCAACCCGCAAAGCCCGATGACAGAGGCGGCAGAGATCAGCATCACCCCTGTGGTCGGCCCTGAAGTGGTGACAGGATCTTCCCGTATGAAAGCCGGCACAGCGCAGAAGCTGGTTCTGAATATGCTGACTACAGGAGCGATGATCCGCACTGGCAAGGTCTACGGTAACTTGATGGTCGATGTAGAAGCGACCAATGCCAAATTGGTTGAGCGTCAGAAGAATATTGTGGTTGCGGCAACAGAATGTACTCGTGAAGACGCAGACGCGGCGCTGCAAGCATGCGGTGGTCACTGCAAAACAGCCATTGTGATGATCCTTGCCTGCCTTAACGCAGAAGAGGCACAACAACTTTTGCAGAACAATGATGGCTTTACACGTCAGGCGATTAGAGATGCAGACCAGCACAAGTAAGTCAGGGCATGTCTGTACGTGCTGTCTGAACTGTTACCATTAGGGCTTATTTATCTTTTGGCAGCAACAATGTTGAAAGATAAACAGGCCCTAGTGTAATTTGTTAAGATCGATAGAATATCTCTAGCTGATCATTATCAATAAAAGGATGTAACTAACGTGCACGAGCTGGTCTTACCTAACATCCCGACGCTTTCTAAAATCAACGTTTTCCCGGTGAAATCAATTGGGGTATTGAGCCAGTCGCAGGCTTGGGTTGAAAAGCAGGGGCTCTGTTTCGACCGCCGTTTTATGGTGGCCCTGAAAGACGGCAGTATGATCACTGCCCGTAAATATCCACAAATGGTCAAGGTAACCGCCACGCTACAGTCTCACGGTATTACGCTCAGCTATCCGGGAATGTCTCCATTGGTGTTGAAGTATGCGAATTTCACCATGACCGAAACCAATGCTCAGGTCTGGAATGATCAGTTCAGTGCCTATACCACTTCATTGAGAGCAGATGCCTGGTTTACTCATATTATCGGTGTTGATGTTCGGCTGCTTTATACCGGTGAACAGTCGAATCGGGTGCGAGCAAAAATCCAGCAGAACGTCAGTTTTGCCGATGGCTATCCGTTATTGGTGATCAGTGAAGCCTCATTAGAGGCCCTTAACGATCGCAGCAGCCAGCATCATACGATGGATCAGTTCCGTACCAACCTTGTAGTATCAGGTACAGAGGCCTTTGCTGAAGACAGCTGGAAGCGGATCCGTATCGGTGAAGTGGAATTTGCCGCGGTCAAACCGTGTGCCCGTTGCATACTGACGACGGTCAATCCGAAAACCGCAGAATTTAATTCCTTGAAAGAGCCGCTTGCAACCTTATCGACATTCCGTGCGGATCACTCTGGTGACGTCTATTTCGGCCATAATCTGGTTGCACTCAACGAAGGGGTCATCCGCGCTGGCGATACCATTGAGGTGCTGGAAACCAAACCGAAAGAAATCTATCCTGATAATAGTGAGCAAAATTTGCAGCTTGCCGGTACTGAAACTGGTGTTGCAAATAACGAGACAAAAAACGTTACCATCAGTATTGATGGCAACCTGTTTCAGGGTAATAACCAGCTGCCATTATTGGAACAAGCTGAAAATGCCGGCCTGATGATAGCGAACAGTTGCCGTGCCGGTTTATGCGGCGCATGTAAAATCACGCTTGAATCCGGCGAAGTCGATCAACCCGATGTGCCCGCTTTACTTCCTGAAGATAAGGATAATGGAATGGTTCTGGCTTGCTGCTGTGTGCCCCAAACGGATGTGGAACTGAGAAGCTGATAATGTAAGCCATATTAATACCAAATCTATTAATTATCTGATCAATGGTTAGATAATTAATGGAATTGGTACCTAGCTCCAACGTAAAGAAGGCCGTAATAAGTGCCTAAGGAAAACCAAATTCATTAAGCTACACTTTTATTATCACCTGACACACGCCGATTGAACCGCACGATGCAATGTACTGTACAGCTAACTGAGTTTGAACGTCATACCCTACAGCAACTGTCGTTGAACCATATACACCGAGATATCCGCACTCGAGCCGCAGGAATATTATTATTAGCTCGTATGCTTACGCCTAAAGAGATCGGCGCTGAACTTTGTGTCACTCCTAGAGTGGTATATAACTGGTACCACGCATGGTATGAACT
>NZ_JAKJSP010000029.1:0-98529 GCF_050337085.1 Photobacterium sagamiensis
CGCATGCACCATGGGATCGATCAGAAAACCCTAGAACACTGGCTGATGCAACATTACATGATATTGGTCTATCTTCCGGCATACAGTCCGGAATTGAATCTGATCGAAATCCTTTGGAAACAGGCCAAGTATTACAGACGCCGCTTTATTACTTGGAGTAAAGAAACACTGGAAGCAGAAATCGCTGCCTTGTTAGATGGCTATGGCAACTTATTTGAAATAAGTTTTTCTTAGTTACTTACATGAATACTACTGCTGCAAATAGTAAATAATGCATTATTACAACTATCCGGTAGTACACAGATCATACAGCTGCACTGCATTGAATTATCAAAAGCAAGAGACTATAAGCAAACCACATCAAGATGCGAGCTTCAGAGCTTCCCCAGGAACTCCATTCGAATGAGATGTGTATAGGAATGGCAGCCTTGCCTAAAAGCCAATGAATTCTCGCTGAACTCTGCACCTTGAGATGGTTTGGGTATAACGATTAGGCTGCTGGCTTTACGCGTACAAAAATGCTCATTTTTTGTGCATTACGAGCGTATCTAGAGATATCTCGACATTCATGCACTTCCTTTTCCCATGGTTATGCACAGAAACGGTGGATAACTTCACTTCCCACTCTCATTCAATTACATAAAATCAACACTTTGTATAATATTCATGAAATCAAATAATTTATTCCAAAGTTATACAGAAAGCTCAAGCGCGCATAAGAAGGCAGAATGTATCGTTATCAAAATTGAGATTATTCTACATTCTGAAAATAATGAATGATCTGATTTTCGCTACCTCGCCAGACAAGTAACGGGTCCTGCGTCTCTTGTTCAAACTTGCCATCCACCAGCACATCAATGAGATTCACAACCTCTTGCTGCTGTTCGGTGAGCTCATTAAGCACATATCCTGACCACAGCCAAATATCTTTTCCATGACATTCAGCTTTAACACGTTTGATCAATTTTAATACTGAAGCAAGATTCGCTGGGTGTAGTGGATCGCCTCCAGACAATGACAACCCACGACGCTGAATACGGGGATCATTCAAATCCTGAATAATTTGATCTTCCATGGCCTGCGTAAACGGATGCCCTGCGTCCAAGCGCCATGTATTTTGATTGTAGCAACCACGACATTGGTGCTCACAACCTGAGACAAACAACGTACAGCGTGTACCTGGTCCATTGATAACATCAACTGGATAATAGTTATGGTAATTCACTTTATATACTCACCAAAAGCAAGAAGTGCCATTAAGGCACTTCTACATTCATTGTTGGATTTGCTTTCAACCGGCTATGTTCGAGTTAGCTTACATGTGCTTAACACGACGCTTAACTTCTTCCTGTTTACCCGCGTTAAATGGCCGAGCATCAGGAGAGCCCAGATAACCACACACTCGACGAGTTACAGAGACTTTCTTAGGATCGTGATTACCGCATTTAGGACATGTAAAGCCCTTACTTGTACAGTCAAACTCACCCGTAAAACCACACTCATAACATTCATCAATTGGTGTATTTGTGCCGTAGTATGGAACGCGAGAGTATGAGTAATCCCAAACATTCTCAAGAGCTTCAACGTTGCGCTGCATGTTCGGGTATTCACCGTAACAAATGAATCCACCGCTTGCTAACTCTGGGTACGGCATCTCAAAGTCAATCTTGTCGTATGGGTTAACCGTTTTTTCAACATCAAGGTGGAAACTGTTGGTGTAGTAACCCTTCTCTGTTACGTGCTCTATAACACCAAACTCTTTAGTGTCTAGTGAGCAGAAGCGTGTGCATAGATTTTCTGATGGCGTGCTATACAAGCTGTAACCCCATCCTGATTCTTCCTTCCACGCATCGACAGCATCTTTAAGGCGTTTAACAATCGCGATACCCTTCTGGCGAAGCTCTTCACTGTCGTAAATGTGCTCACCTTTATCTGCGTAAAGGGCATTGATAGTTTCATGGATTCCAATGTAACCCATAGAAATCGACGCTCGTCCATTTTTGAAAATGTCTAAGACTTCATCATCGGGATTAAGACGAATCCCCAGTGCACCTTCTGTATATAGAATTGGGGCAACACGCGCTTTCACACCACGAAGGCGATCAATACGTGTATCAAGTGCTTTTCGAACTAGCTGAACTCGCTCATCCAGGAGCTCAAAGAATTTCGCTTCATCACCATCAGCTTCGATAGCAATACGCGGTAAGTTCAAGCTTACTACACCAAGGTTGTTACGACCTTCATGGATCTCTTGACCATTTTCGTCAATGTATTGTCCAAGGAAACTACGGCATCCCATTGGTGCTTTGAATGAACCAGTAACTTCAACGACTTTGTCGTAGTTAAGAATATCTGGGTACATACGTTTAGATGCACATTCAAGAGCAAGCTGCTTGATATCGTAGTTAGGATCGCTTGGTTTATGGTTGATGCCATCTTTAATTGCAAATAACAATTTAGGGAAAACAGCCGTTTTTTTATTTTTTCCTAAACCAGCAATACGGTTTTCAAAAATTGCTTTTTGAATCAGCTTAGATTCCCACGAAGTACCTAGACCGATGCCAATGGATAAGAATGGGGTCTGTCCATTACTTGAAAAAAGCGTATTAATTTCATACTCAAGCGATTGAAAAGCATCGAAGACTTCTTTCTCCGTGAGTTTTTTTGCATAATCTTCTGCACACGGAACGTCCCACTGTTGCCCCGTCTTCAAGTGCTTGTTGTAACTAGCCGTCACATACGGTGCAAGCACTTCATCAAGACGATTCAGTGTAGTACCACCATAAGTATGACTTGCTACCTGCGCAACAATCTGAGCAGTTACAGCTGTCGCAGTCTGAATGGATTTTGGTGTGTCAATTTCCGCATTACCCATGCGAAAACCCTTGGTCAGCATATTTTCCAAATCAACGATCATACAGTTGAACATTGGGAAAAATGGCGAATAATCCAAATCATGATAGTGGATTTGGCCTGCCTCGTGGGCATGAACAATATCACGAGGTAGCATGTGGTTCTTCGCATAATGCTTAGAAATGATACCTGCCAGCAAGTCACGCTGAGTAGGGATCACTTTAGAATCTTTGTTCGCGTTTTCATTTAGAAGATCGGCATTGCTTTGCTCAACTAAACCTGAGATTTCTGCACTTAGCGTACTTTTCTTTTCACGCTCGATATCACGGTCATGGCGATATTCGATGTAAGCACGAGCAACATTTTTATGCGGGCCCACCATCAGGTGATTTTCAACCGCGTCCTGAATAGCGTGAATATCCACTTCCTCAACAGACATAAACTGAGAAAGTACACCGTCAGCTACCGACGCAGCATACGCCTCATCCATAGCTTCAACTGACTCGGCTGCGCTAAGTACAGCTTCTTTAATACGCTTAGTATTAAACGGCAAACGGCATCCATCACGCTTAATCACAACAGGCTTCACACGGGGCTCCTACGAACATGACACTGTCACTAAAACACAAAATATAGGGCTTAGTGATCTGGGTAATACAAGATGTGGTGTATTAGGCGAGAATTCCGGAAAACAAACATTGATCTAAATCATTTTTTATCAAGGACAGTACAGGGAACGAGCGATGATTTTGAGCGGTGCCAAATTTTGGCATGTAACCTCTTTTGCAAACCTTTTTTGTCAACAAATTTATTGTCGATCACTTTATCTTTTTGAAAAAAAAGCCCTTGCAATTTCCATTCTCAGCAACTTTGATTTTGATCCAAACAGACAAAATCGTCAGCGGATTTTAGAGACATATAACAGCGAGTAATGGCTACACAACAAATCGATCGCACACTGAGGTGATAAACATCGTATATCTCACATTTCTCGCGTACAACCCCTTCCTCAACATCGATAGTGTAAGCATGATCCTTAACGAATGGCTTATAACGTGCGTACTCACTTCATCAGTCTCTTGCTGATGCTTAGCATAGCCCCTACTCTCGCGGCTGACATTGCGTCTTCCAGTGTGAACCTGGTCAGCTGGAACATGCAATGGCTGAGCTTATCAGGTGAATTTCCAGAAAGCAGACGTAATGATCTCGATTACCAGAAAATGAGATCGATATTTAAAACTCTCTCCCCTGATATTTTCGCCTTTCAAGAAGTTGATAGTCTCGCTGTCTTAAAGAAGGTCGTGCCCGAATCTGAGTATCGCTTTTACCTCTCAGATCGTAGTAAAAAAGCCAGTGAATCTTACCCTGTCAGTAATCAATACACAGGCTTTGCGGTTCGCTCCCACCTTGTTGTATCCGATCCCAGCGATCTTTATCAATTAAACCATATCGCCAATAACAAACCTGGTAAGTTACGCTATGGCAGCTATCTCATCGTTCAGCTTGATAATGGTACTCAACTGCATCTTCTGTCCGTTCATCTGAAGTCCGGTTGCTTCAGCAAGAATCAACGGAAGCAACAAAATTCGAATAAACACTGCAAACAGTTAAAGCGTCAAACAAATGTTTTATCCGATTGGATAAATAAACGACAAGAGAAACATCAAAGCTTTATGGTTGTGGGGGATTTCAACCATCAATTAAATCATCCGAACGAATGGTTGCTAAGCTACCTCAATAACCGGCTAAAACAGCCACTGGTCAACCTCACGGCAAAGACTAAGGCCAACTGCTGGGCTAAAGTCAGAAACGCCAAAGGCCAAGCACGGTTTCGTCTTTATCGTTCGCTGATCGATCATATGCTCGTGTCGCAAGATATTGCTGGTAAAATCAATGATCAGGATAGTGTCTATCAACTGTCGTTTGAACAAGAAGACGTCAAGCAATACCAATTGTCTGATCACTGCCCGATTGTTGCCCATCTTCCTCTCTCTACCCCCTAGTAACTAGTTTCGAGTTTCTAGTCTCGAGTACTTCATCGCAGAAGTTTTGATGAGATCTGACACCAAACGTCGTCATTCCGTAAAGTGAGGCACGAACTTATACGGAATCTAAGGCGCACACGGTTAGAACTGGATCCCGGATATCTCGCCTCTCGTTACTCGCACCGTTGCACATACAAATCGTTCACTAAACAACCAGAAAGAAGCTGGAGATGAGATCTTAGTCAGTGTTTTATCAAATAATGATTTTCAAAAAACGCGACTAAACCTATAGATAACTACTCCTTCACGCAGCAGCGTGAGTTATTTGTAAAAGGACTACTGATGGACGCTGTAAACCAATATACGTTTGTTGCGCCGACTGAAGATGAGCTCATGGTTGAGCAACCTGATGCGATTTTCGTCTCTCTAGACAACACAGTATTTGAAGATGAAGTTATTATCTTAGGCAACCCCTAATCAATATAGCTAATTGTACGATCACAAAAAAAGCCCGTTTAACGGGCTTTTTTATGGTAGTAAAATGAAAAGCTATCGTGGTAAATGATAATTATTCTTGCATATAACTGTTATTGTAATGCCTCACATCTGGCACGATATTATGTTTGTTCAATAGGCGGTACATGGTTGCTCGCGAAACACCCAGATCTTTCGCTGCCGATGCAACCTGACCACGATGGGTTTCAAGTACTGCCATTAGCACATCTTTTTCAGCTTCATCTTTAATATTACGTAAGCTTTGCTTAAGATTTGCCTTGCTTGGCAAATCAAAATGTTCAGCCCTAACTTCATTCCCTTCAGCTAGCAGCGCTGCACGCTTAACCTGGTTAATCAATTCACGTACATTACCCGGCCAACTATACCGCAACAGCAACTGCTTCGAATCTTCCGAAAAACTGGATGCCATAGTGCTGTATTCATTAGCAAACTTAGTCAGAAACTTTTCAGCTAACAGGAAAATATCAGAACCGCGTTCTCGTAATGTCGGTACTTTTATATGGAACACATTCAACCGATAATAAAGCTCTTTACTGAAATCACCATTTGCAACTGTACTTTCAAGATCTGCACTCGAAGAAGCAACAATACGAACATCGCAACATGAATCATCATTCAAAGAGTCACCTGAAGATGTTTGCAAATAGGCCAACAATTCATCTTGTAACTCTTTCGACAACTCCTCAACATTATCGAGTAAAATAGTGCCATTAAAGTTTGGATTTTCATCTTCTTGAGACTGCGATGGCGCTCTTAAGAATGCCATTTTCTTATCATCATGCGCTAAAGAACCACAGTTAACCGAAATAAACGGTACATTTTTTCGCTTAGATAAATTATGAACAGACTTAGCAATCAACTCCTTACCGGTACCATTCTCTCCAGTTAGAAAGACATTCACTTCCGTTGCTGCCACGCGGCGTACCATGTCACGTAATTGCTTAATCGATTTTGACTCACCGAATAATCCCATATCATGTTGAGAAGTGATCTCAACCCATGAGCTAGATTCAATTTCAAGCATACCAAGTTGATGACCAACTGTGTCTAATAGCTGGCTACTTGGAATTGGAACCGTGAAATAGTCAACGCAGAAGTTATTAATAAACTGGCAGATCGCATCCGTATGCAACTGCTCTTTTTTAATAATAGCGATCCATTTTACTTGCTTAGTCTTATTTGCCCTTAAAGAAATGCTATTCAAGCTAAAATCATTATTGCTTAAATCAACAATACAGATACAAGGACTGTACTCTTCCAGGATTGAGTCAGCCGTTCTAAGATCGTAACAGCAATGGGTTTTCCAACCAGATTGTTCCAGAAGCGCAATCCAAGGTTCGTAATTACAACCAATTGCAATAAGTCGACCACTAATTGACTTTGTTTGACATTGAGCCACCATCGAAGTCACCTTCTTTTTCAATGTACATTTATTTATTCTTTATGTATTAAAAATAATAGGCAATAAATGACAGCTTTGCAGGGTATCAGATGTAAGAATCATCTTGAAATGTCTGTTTTTATAAAAATCAATAGTCAACAAGCAAAAAACTACCTTATTCAATCAACAACTTAATAAAATATAAAAGTTCCCCTAAATTTAAGAAAAATTATTAGCATAGATGGTTAATGATAAAAAAATACAACAAAAAAGGTATAGTGAGAACACTATACCTTCAATAATATCGAAAAATTATATGAAACTAACTTTAATACCCTGTATTTAATATCGCACTCTCCATCCGGTGTGTCTGAATTTGCTGATGAATGAACCCATCTACATCAGCCTCAATGTCTAATACTGTATCTACTTGAATCGTTATTCCATCGACTGTATTCTGAACAATATTGGCAATACTACCATTTAACAAGTTTGGCCCTTCTATATAGTTACCGTCGCCAAATTGCGCAACACAGACAACACAGTCAGTTTCACCTCCTCCAGAACTGCTCGCAGGCATTAAA
The DNA here is from genome assembly GCF_050337085.1 of Photobacterium sagamiensis. Lineage (NCBI taxonomy): Bacteria > Pseudomonadati > Pseudomonadota > Gammaproteobacteria > Vibrionales > Vibrionaceae > Photobacterium > Photobacterium sagamiensis. The sequence continues at coordinate 7,320 of NZ_JAKJSP010000029.1, forward strand.
ATACCGTTAACTATGGTGAGATCAGCAATATGAGAACTGAATGTTTTTTCACCATTCAACGCAGTTGTTATAGATAAGCCTATATTGATTAATGTGTCGTTTATAGATACAAATCCACCGCGTATCGATGACATTTCAGCATCACTCATCGTGACCAATCCAAAATCAAGATTATCCAGACTCGGAAGACTGATAGTGGCATTAGCCATTAAGGCCGCCCCTCCTATCGTCGAAGCGATAAATAATTTAGATAATTTATTCATACAAGCCTCTAATAATCGTTTGCACCGGGTAGCGTTATGCTGAACGTGGCAAGCGAATCTCTGGCAACCGCCTCTGACATTGGCGCCGGACTATAAATGCTGTAATTTTCTGCTGTAATAAAACTGTCTTGTCCTTTTTTAATATGACTTTTTACCAGCAGAACCAAGCCTTTATAGTTCGGTTCAAATTGGTCAATATCCATCACGACAGTCCCTCTTGATGGATCGCCTAATATAATCTGTTTGCTGTTAAGACCTTTAATTACAACAAAGTGCATATAACCATCAAAGTTAACAATTGTAATGCCGGGGATGCCTAATTTCTTAAATTTACTCAGAGGGATCTTATAACCACCAGCATCAAAACCTACTGAGCTTAAGTAATTTTTCATATCTAACATCGAAAATCCCTTTTTCTCAATTTTTGCCTTGTTACCGTTGGCAAACATATATTCAAACACAGCATTTTCAGCTACTTCAACACCATAGTGATAGGTTATTAAAGATGCCACAGCGGCTGAACCGCAACTGAAATCATATTGCTGCCTTTGTACATCACCAAATAACTTCTCCTGGTAGCTTTTCACTTCAACGTTATACCCGCCTCGATTCGGAAAGTAATCAAGTGCTGATACAGAAAAGCTGGCACACAGGCCTGCAATAATTAATGCTGAAATTTTCATAATCATAGAATCACTGTCTATTGACCTTGCCGTGTGATGACATTAGCTACAAGTTTATACAACCTGAAATTGATGCATCACAGCCCAAACAATTAAATTTCAATATGTTTCGCCTCACTTATTAAGACTCATAACTCGTACATTACAAGTCTGCATAAGTTAAGACGAAGGGCCATAACAGCCCTCCTTATCTTTTCTTATTTACCAACTAGCGCTGCATTAGTACTTGCAGCCTGCTGAACAAGTGAGTTATTACCCACGTTCTGACCAGCGACATTGATACCCGATGCCCCACCGAATGCACCATTCATAGTGTTGGTTTGATAAACCTTCACATAGCCGCTACCGCTATTGCTATCACCATGACCTCTATAGTCACCATGTTTATTATCATCACAACATGCGCCGCCATAGGTCACTGTACTGTCTTCTATTTCACCCTCAAGCTCTGTTTCAGCCAGGTACTCATCAATATCGATATCGATACTGTAAGTGTGAGACTCATCATAAGTACTGTTATCTTTTAGAAGAGTATCGTTAAAACTACCATGTATATCTACATCTACATCTTTATTTCCGATATCTTTCATCAGCAAGAAGTCATCGTCACTCTTGAAGCTATCATTGACAGTGGCTGTTTTATTAAAACTGTCCGTCTTTTCAATAGTTACATCTGTATTGAACATATCAGTAGCAGAAACATCTAGATCACCAGTGGCTAAAGCTAAAGGAGAAACCATTACAGCTGCTACTAAAAGTGCGACATTTGTTTTACGCATGATATTACTCCAAATATATTGTGTACATTTTTTATAATTTACTTACTTTTTATATGGCTATGATTTCAAACATGTTTGTTTATTTCTAATGAGCCATAGCAATCACTCACATTATCAAACACCATACCTATTACATTAATAAGCGTTTATGTATGAAGTAATGTTGTTAGTCCCTGCGAAAATCGTAAACTCTAATTAATAGTCGATACTTATTCAGAGTTCTTTGGCTGACATATACCTCATATGCCAGCATTAGATAAACTAACAGGCTACTTCAATGTCAGGTTAACAACCGTTGCATTTTGTATTAACACATTATTACCTGTGTTTTGCACTACACTAAATACCCCTGAAGAACCGCTGAACGATCCTTCGGTGAGATAATTATCACCAGTGGTATTATGGTTTGCGTCACCTGAAATATCACCATACATCTCTGAATTCGCTTCCATAATGTCAATATTCAGCTCGTATTGCCCAGCTCGAGACTGATTCATTAAATCATCATTCAGCGTTTCAGATCCTGCTAGCATATCTAACTCATCTGCTACTGCACCGCATGATAAGATAACAGCAACTATCAGTGTTAAATATTTCATAACGACCTCCTGAGAGCTGCAGTTAGCAACTCTCAGCTCTCAGCTTTTATGTTACTTAGAAAGAACCGCGTTGGTACTTACACTTTGCTGAACCAAAGAGTTGTTACCCGCATTCTGACCTGCAATATTGATGCCTGAAGCTTGCTTAAAGGCATTTGTCATATCATTTGACTGAGTAACCATCACTCCACTTGGTGCAGATTGACCACCGCCATAACTCTTATCATACCAACCACCACCCCAATCGTTGTCGTTGTCACAACATGCACCGCCATAGGTCACTTCACTGTCTTCTATTTCACCCTCTATTTCTGATTCCGCTTTAAATACATTTTTCTCCAATGTAAATGTAAAGGTCTTGGTATAAGTGTCCTTACTGTTGTCAATAGCACTAAATGTGTTAAAACTGTGACTTGTATCTTTATCAATGTCGGTGTTATTCATGTCATACATGATGAGTGCGTCGTCATCAGTCTTGAAGCTATCATTGATTTTAAGATCTTTATTAAAGCTGTTAGTAGCCGTGAAAGCCAAGTTTTCGTTGGCAATATCATTGAGAACAATATCGGGCTCAGCTACAGGCGGTGGCGTCGGATCAGGATGATACCAATCACCACTAGCGAATACGATAGGCGAACTAACAACAACTGCTACGAGTAGTGCAATATTTGTTTTACGCATGATTTAACTCCAACTAGGTTGTACTGCCATTATGTTGTGCTGCTTTTTTTATAATCACTCGCAGTTGTCCGCGAGATAATTTAATAGTAGTTTTTGCCAAAACCAGCATTGTATTATTTTTAATAAATCAACTTTATATTTCCATCTAAACACTTACTTTTAATTCCATTTATTCATATTGATTCATTTCTAATAAATTCAACAAATCTCAACAAATCTCAACAAATAAAATTTTTATTAATAATGAGACCGTTTCATGAACATCTTAGGAATAAGACAATTATTTGAGACAAATAGTTAACAACTTGACTTTTATTCAACTATTCTTTTTTTATTGGTCGAGTAGCTGTTGCATACTGTCTGGACCGATTACGGGGCACATCTTTGCAGGAAATGCAAAAAGTGAGGAAATCGTGAGTATTTTAAAATATAAAAGTCTGATTGCGCTTCTTACTGTTTGCTCAGGCATTGCGGTGGCAGCGGAGTCACCGGCAACTCAAGAAACTGAAAAAACGAAGCGAGTACAAACTGTTGCAGATATTTTCGAGCAGCCTGGCGTACTTACACCGAGAGGATCCTTTGTGCTTGATACCTCTTTCTCTTACACCCAGAACTCCTCTAATAATGTTTCAGTTGTTGGCTATACGGTTCTGCCTTCGCTCATTGTGGGCTTAATTGAAGCCAGTGACATTGATCGAACCACACTGACCTTTGGTCTCACGGGCCGTTATGGTATTACTAACCGCTTTGAAGTTGAAGCACGTATACCCTGGGTATATCGTTCAGATTCAACCGCAAGACGGCGGATAAACACTGGCGAGAGTAGTAATGAGATATTTGATGTTGATGGTAGTGGCCTTGGTGATATCGAAGCCGCCTTCAAATACCAGTTCAATATGACTTCTTCACCCTACTGGGTGGGTAGCTTACGTTTCAAAAGCACCACAGGTGATTCGCCATACGATGTTCCGGTAAACGACGTTGGCGACTTCGAAGATCTGCCAACCGGGTCCGGTTTTCCCAGCATTGAACCAGGGATCACTATGATCATGCCTATCGATCCGGCTGTGATTTTCATGAACCTGAGCTATATCTGGAATATCAAGGACGATGTCAGCGTCGACCTCGAAATAGAAGATGAAGAAGGTGGAGAAAGTACAACCATTCGTGTCGATACTATAGACCTTGGTGATACCATCTCGTTTGGTGCAGGTATGGGTTTTGCGGTTAATCCGAAATTTTCATTCAGTATTGGCCTCAACCATAAAACTATCCTTAAATCAAAAGTTAACGGATCAAAATTAGATGCCAAATTATTACAGTTAGATTCCCTCTCTTTTGGTGCGAACTATGCGCTCGACAGAGATACAACAATTAATGTCGGTGCATCTGCAGGTCTGACTGCTGATGCACCTGATTTCCAACTGACAGTAAGGGTTCCATATACTATCAAGCCCTAATGCTTTTTGGAGCCGAATCAACGCTTAAAAATACGGCAAAAAGCCCCAAAGCCAATATGCATAGGGGCTTTACTTTATGTCACACAGTAAAAGACTCAAGCCTCGTTTTGTTCTATCCTATGGTTCTTAAGTCAAAGCTGTAACAGGAACACAAATCATGTCCACCCCTTTAGAACCAACGATGGTTGAAACTATTCAACGCTATGATGCCGAAAAACGTTTCAAGTACTTGGTTAAAGAAGTCGTCGCCAATCGCCAAATATGGATCCTGATTGATGAGCACGGCTGTGTCATGCTGAACACTGATGACGAAGATTGTGTGCCAGTTTGGCCTAACAAAGAGTTCGCAGAGGCATGGGCAACTGGCGAATGGGATTCTTGCAAGGCTGAAGCGATTTCCCTCAATAAATGGCATAGTCGTTGGACCCATGGTCTTGAAGACGATGAACTTGCCATCGTGATCTTTCCAAACCAGGATGAAGACGGCTTAGTTGTATACCCTGATGAACTTGACTATGAACTGAAGCAGCAAGCGAAAAAAGATAAATAATACCTGTTAGCCGCCTTGTTAATAGAAAAGAGTCTACACAGATAATCCCTTTGGGAACCAAATGTGTGGCTATACTCGCGACCGACATTTTAACGACGATAAAAGGGCTAAATCTGGCCCTTTTTTATTTCTTTAGTGCAACGTGATGCTTATTTGCTCACAATGCACTATTATTTTCTTTTAATCGTTAAAACAGACAATAGAAACGGGGGGCGTAAAGCCATGGATGCGCTATTCAGTACTCTAAAGAACACACCAGAATCAGTTGGCTTTGATATTGTGATCAGCACCATTAACGATCATTATCACTACCAACCGACCGCCTTTAGCAATGGGTTAGGCAATGAGACACTCGCCAATCCCGCAGGCACGAATGAAGGATCATGCCGTATTTTTGCGTTTGCTAAACGCCACGAACTATCTGAAGCAGAAACCCTCGCTTGCTTTGGCAAATTTTATCGAATTGATGTATTGCAGAATCCTAGCAACGATGATCATCTGAACATCCGTAACTTCATGAAATACGGATGGCTGGGTATTCGCTTTGCGGGAGATGCTCTTTTGGAAAAAAAGCGTAGCTAACCGTCGAGCAAAATCAATAAGGGGCCGACAACCCCTTATCAAAGCTATGTGGGTCGTTTAATTAAAACGACGTTTTACAGTGACTACATTCTGTTGGTGGTTTCATAAAGAAAGGCGAACGGCTCGCTTTTCCACATGAGTCACAAAATTTAGTCGAACGTATCGTCAACCAAGTCAAAGGCAGCAGCAACGTAACCAAGCCAATCATCATAAGTAGCGGTGGTTGCATATAGATGATAAATCCAGCAATAACCGTATTGCTGAATATCGTATAGCCCGGCCATAACTTACGTTTACGTTGAACATCTGAGCCGCGCTGAAAAAGCATCACACTGCCAGCAGAAATCCCCAGCCAGATCACCATTAATACAATCAATAGATCTTGTTGCAAAATTTTACTCACCCTTAAATTAACTCAGCGTCAATTATTACCAATTCACGGCAGCAGTCTACCACTGTGATGGAACACCAGACAATTGAGATTACCGTTTGTTACACAATGCTCACCCAAAGAGAGCCAGAGAATGTCAGATTGGGAAGCTAGTCACAACCTGAATAATCTAGTACCCAATTTTGTGTGTTCAACCATTGAAAGCGACCCGGAAAGACAGATATCTTAGTGAACGGACACATGACTTGTCCAAATCGATACAGTACGTATCGCTAGAAATGGTTCAAAATGGAGCTTAAATGATTGTAAAATCTGCACTTCGCACCTGTTTCGTTCTTTTTTGTGTATTAAGTCGTAGCCCTGTTGCTGCTGAAAGTTTACCCGTTCACACCGACTCTGATTATGAGGTTCCGTCCTCTAGCCAAGGTTCGAAAAAGTCGTTTCAACGCTCACTCAGTGGCCTTTACTCCATTCCAAGCTGGAGACAAAGTCATATCACTCAACCCTATGATGACTTTGACTCACTCTACCAACAAGCACATCAAGCTCAGACGGAACTTGAGCAATTAATACAGCAAGTCTCACTCTCTACCGATACACAGAGCCAGCTTCCGGGTATAAAATCACAAACCAGAGCTGAATATAAAATATCAACAGAATTAAATGGTGAGGTGAATCGCCTTACTGATTTAGCACGAGGCTCATTGATCGCCAGAGATATCGGCAGTCTTGTTCAGGCATTTGAACTACTCAGTAAAAAAGTGACCATTGTCGAAGTAAAAAACCGCTTCAAGCTGCCAGCCACATCCGGTTACCGCGACTTAAAAATGCTGGTACGTCTTCCTCAGACTCAGCACATTGCTGAAATCCAGCTTCACCTGCAAGCTATTTCAGACATAAAAAACGGGGCTGAACATAACATTTATGAACAACTCCAAACTATCGAACGCACAGCGTCTTCTCAAAACAGGGAATTGAACGAACTGGAAGCCTCACGAGTAAATTCGTTGCGTAATATGTCTATTAACTTGTATCAGTCAGTCTGGCAGCAATACCTCCAACCAGAGAGGGCCGTTAGCTAGGGTCTGTTTATCAAAAATATGGAACAATTCATCTTGGGTTCAGGTTAGTCTGCTATGGTTATATTCACAGTTAAGCTACACACATAAACAAGCTCCAGATAGAAAACAACGAAGCACATACGACACCTTTAACGTCACCGTTTATACCCGTATGTTGCTGATGCCAACTTGCTACTTGCAGGCATCACAGGAGTTGTTTAATGGATATGAAAGCTGTCGTTCGTACTTGTTTTGTGCTTCTTGTTGTTTTTAGCCGCAGCTCAATAGCTGCCCCACTAGCAAGCTATTCAGAATCTGAATACGTACTTTTTTCTCAACAGACACAAGAAAGTAAAAAATCATTTCAGCGTAGTTTAAGCGGTTTATACAGTATTGATAGCTGGAAAGAACTCGACATAGCTCAACCTTATCGTGATTTTACACAGTTATATCAGGCTGCAACACTTGCCCAGCTAGAGCTCGAAACATTAATGAGTGAGGTTGCCTTAGTCACGAATACTCAACCCATTATTCCTGGTGTTAAATCAGAACACCGCGCAAAACAGAAAATCGATACTGAGCTAAAAGGTGAAGCGCACAAAATTACCGATCTGGCGCGTGGTTCATTAGTGGCTACAGATATTCCGGGCCTTGTACAGGCATTTGAATTATTAAATAACGAAGTCTCTGTCGTCGCAGTTAAAAATCGCTTTAAATCACCGACGGCCTCTGGTTACCGAGATTTAAAAATGCTGGTACGCCTTCCCAAGAGCCAGATGGTGGTTGAAATTCAACTTCATTTAGATGCCATTTCTACCATCAAGAATGGGGCTGAACATGAGATCTATGAACAAATTCAGACTATCGAACGCATCGGCCTGATAAACGACCGTACATTATCAGAATTCGAACTAGCTCAGATAACCCAGTTACGAACGAAATCGTTAAATCTCTATCAAGACGCATGGCAGCAATACCTGCAACCTGAAGCCATGGCGAGTTAAGACCTTAACCAGCGCTAAGGGCTATGAAGTGGTCAGGTAAATCTGGCCACAACTACCGCAACGCCAATCCCCAAATTTTGGTATAGCACGACTAACACCAGCGCCTTACCTGAATACAATATTGTTGATATTCATCGCCAAAGAGCTCAGATAGCACTTCTTCTTCCGGCCCTATCTGGAAGTTATTTATATAAAAGACAAATAATGGAATCATCACCAGACTGGAAAGCGTACCAAGATAGAAAAATGCAGCGACAAGTAACACAGCTAAGCATAGATACATTGGATTACGTGAAAAACGATAAATCCCGGTTGTCACCAAACGCGTCGCTTTTTTTGGCCGGTGAGGATCGACGGTGGTGCGCGCTTTAGCGAATGAAACGATGCCAGCCAAACCTAATATGGCTCCAATCAAGCACAATAAAAGGACAATAACCTGCTGACCTGCAAACGAAAAAGACCATAAAGGCCAATACGTTGCAAGAAAATACATCCCGCCCAATGTTAACAGCAATACTAGTGGCGGCGGCAATTTCAGATGCATACCTGACTCCTTTGAACTTACTCGGTAGACTATCAGAAGATCACGAATTTTAGATAGTTATAGTATAAGAGCAAGGCATTATACTGGGCATGCAATTGATGGATAAGCTATTTCTATCTTTAAAGCATCAATTATTGATAACGGTGTCGGGCTATTGGTAAAACGCTAGAAATGGCACGAAATCGTATGATTATATTGCCACACCAGTGTATGGCTTATAGAATCGGCTCGCGCTTTTCTTTGTTGCTATCGAGATTTTACAATGCAAGAATTTAAATACCTTCAAGGCTATCCCGTACATTTAACCGAGCAGGTACAAAAACTGATCGACGATCAGAAGCTGCCAACGTTCTTGCTGAAAAAATATCCCGACACACACAATATCAAAACGGAAAAGGCGTTATATGATTTTATTATTGATATTAAAAACCAATACTTAAAGAAATCAGCCCCGATCAGTAAGGTGAATTACGATAATAAAATCAATGTCATTCATCACGCCTTGGGCCTGCATACTTTTGTTTCCCGAATTCAAGGAGGGAAGTTGAAAGCTAAGCATGAGATCCGTGTTGCTAGCGTCTTCAAAAATGCCCCTCTTCCCTTTTTGCGTATGATTGCAGTTCATGAGCTCGCGCATTTGAGAGAAAAGGAACATAACAAAGCTTTTTATCAGCTCTGCTGCCACATGGAACCTAATTATCATCAGCTTGAATTTGATATGCGATTATACCTGACCCAGCTAGACATGACTGGGCCCATTTATACGTAATCCTCTTTTACTTGCACTTAAAATGAACTAAAAATACTCCGCTACAAGACCATTACTTAAGCCAGCCAATGACCTTTGAGCAACTAGTATCTTGACTCATTAATTATCATTGATTGAACAGATTAGTCTTTTATCGATGAAGCCAAACCGTCGTCATCCTTGCTCTTTATCATCCATTGAAGCGCTTAATGCTGATCTTTTCACTATCGATTGGATTTACAGTCGCGATTATCGGGGATCCACAGTCCACTGAACCTTCCGTGCATGATGGATCCCAGATAACCGCCAGGTAAGTTTTGAGAAAGCCTACAAGTTCAGTGTTTGGCGGTTTCTGGGATGACGGACTTTAACCGTTTCAATCATCTTCACTGTGTTTAGGTACTAGAAATCTACTTTGCATCGACTCGCCAATGTGAGCTAATAAAACAAGCACAGGCTTAGATTTGATGATTAAATTTTTTGTTTAAAATCGCATGAAAGTCTAACAAGGGGCTGTGTTTTAGCCTACAATAACTGGTTAATAAAATGATTAGGTGTTTACATGAAAGTTTGTGCAGTTGAGCTAAGAAGCAATGAGGCAATCATTTGCCTTCTGTCTCTACAAAATGGTCTGTTTGATCTTCCTCAGTGCCGTACTCAGAAGTTCATCATGCAAGATTCTCTCGATAATGAACAAATGAGAGATTTCCAATTCGCATTCAAAAAACTGTTGGATGATTACAAGGTTGAACACGTCGTGATCCGCACTCGCGAAACCCGCGGTAAATTTGCAGGCAGTGCAACTGGCTTCAAACTGGAAGCGGCTATCCAGCTTATCGAAGGCTTAGATGTTGACTTCATCAGCAGCGCTGAAATAAAACAAAAACTGAAGCGTAATCCATTGGCGATTGACTTCCGCAGTACTGGACTGCGTCAGTTCCAGGAAGCTGCGTTTACTACAGGTTACGCTTACATGGGCAAATAATACCAACCGGGATAAGTATCTGGTCAATGGTCATATACTTTTCCAAATTGGTATAAGCTGGCTTGAGTTAGCAAAAAGGGTAAAGCCAGCGCTTTACCCTTTTTCAATTTGATACTAGGGTCTGTTTATCTAACACTCTCTGGCAGCGACTCTAATCACGTTTTAACGGCCGGATCACTGACTCTAAGCCTTCGATTTTGAACTCTAATGCCAACGCCATTAGCGTCCCTAGCTCTCCTTCCGGAAAACCCTGCTTTCGAAACCACAGCAAATACTCTTCTGGTAAATCAATTAATACCCGACCACTGTATTTACCAAACGGCATTTTCACATTCGCGAGCTTTACCAGATGTTCTTTGTCAAACATTGCTTAAGCAGCCTTTATAACCTAACTGACTACAGGATCTTCGATCTTAACGTTGATTGCAATACGTTAAGCCCGTTCAAAACGCTCTTGTTATTCGTTCTTTGTGTTCTTCATAAACATGAGCCGGACATTAACCGGGACACTCGTCGCGATAGAGTTTAGCTTCGCGATAGTCTGAAGTGCTTTCACCCCTTTATCTAACTCAAAGTTTTTGCTGTCGATCACCACAGGCTTAGTGGTGTTAACCAGAAGCCCGCCATTTTCTAACCCGATCACTTGTAAATTTGCGACTAAAAGCTGCTTCTTGCCATGAAGATCCAGATCAACCTCAGCTTCCAGAGACATTGTTTGACCCGGTTTGAGAGCCGCTAACGCCGCTTTATCAACTTGCGCCATGAGTGTGGCGATTGGAAATAGCTCTGTTTCAAATAGCACCTTGTTCATGCGCTCATCACGAACAGGGATCAGTGTATCAACACTGGTAAGATCAATCGAAACTGTCACATCACCACTGTCAGAGACCGATCCGCTTAAGTTTTTGAATTGATGAATTTCTGTCACCGCAGCATTTTTCACAGATAAGAAATTGACATTCGACTGTGAATTATCCAGCGTCCAGTCAGCAAACACCGTGACTGGTAGCCCGGCTAACAATGCACAGGTTGTGATCAATACATGATGTAATCTCATCAAAAATGTTCCTATTTTTGGCTTTCTGATTCGATCAATATAGGTGAAAAGCTTGTCCTTTTTTTATTATTATTGAGCCAGCATAGTTGCCATAGAATGATTAGGTGCGAAACACAAACGACAGCGATAAAAAAACCTGCTTTCGCAGGTTCTTGTTAAGCATCAACTTTATGAACAACAGCCTTTATTAACTCGCTTGTTTTAACGCGAACGGCGGCAGAAGTTCTTCCGCAATCAATTTAAGCAAGAATGTTTCACGTTCAATCGACATGCCTTTTTTCTCACTGTTCGCCATGGTGTCTTCATTATGAGCTATCGCATCAAAGATACTCATCCAGACAGGCTTCATTCCATTTTTGATTTCGTAATCTTCAAGCCGCGTTTCACCTAACTCAGCGTCAATCGTACAGACAAAACAGTAAGATTCCATATGAACGATATCGTGCTCTGGCTTATGCCAAGGACGATATTCTTCATATAAACCAAATTCTTTAATATCTCGGATATTTTGTGCGCCCGTTTCTTCCTGAAGCTCACGGATCAGACCTGCTTCAGCATCTTCACCATCATCTATCCCACCACCAGGCAGGGTATAGTCATGGTAGCGCGCGGTGTATAGCATCAAAATATCTTCACCATTCAAGATAATGCCGCGGGCAGCCTTACGGTGGAAAATACGAGCATCCTGGGTTTTGATATCAGGATGCACTGAAGATTTTAATAATCGCATGGCTAAGTTCGTCTACGTCAGTTTAGGATCATGAAAAGCTGGCTATTCTAACGTAAGTTGGCCTGTTTTCATAAAACCTCTTTTTAGGGCCTGTTTATCTTCCCACATTGCAATACTGTTGAAAGATAAACAGGCCTTAACTAATACAGACTAATAATTACCAGTCCAGTAACCGCTGGAAGAAACGTTCAACATTATTCACACAGCTCGGTTTTAAGCGGCCGTTTGGATCCCAGGCGGGCAATTTAGTTTGACCCAGGCAGCTTTGAGAGAAGCTACCACTCTGAGACTGACGATAAGAAAAATCAGTCACCTTTGCGGGCCGGCGCAGTACTAACGCTTCAGGATCACGGCGCTGAATGTAATCGGCATACAAACGCAATGCGCCAGAAGAACCAGTTAAATTCACACTTTTATTATCGTCCCGGCCCATCCAGACCGTCACAACCTCACGACCATCCACTCCGACATACCAACTATCACGACCATTATCTGATGTACCCGTTTTTCCTGCCAGTCGCGACGATGCGAACTGGGTATTCAGGTAACGTCCTGTGCCCAAACTCACCACTTTTTGCATACCGTACATGGTCAGCCAGGCAGCTTGCTCTGATACAGCAGGTGATGATTTTGGCAAGTTCTGATAAAGCACATTACCTTCACTATCGGTAACCGCAGTTAATGCGGTCAGATTGGCCTTATGACCGCCACTGGCAATCGTCTGGTACATCTGAGTTACTTCCAGCGGCGTTAAGGTAAACGCGCCCAGTAACATCGATGGCAGCTTGGGTACTTCTTTACGATCGACACCGAGCTTCTCCATTGTGTCGATAACGTTATCTATACCAACCGCCATGCCTAAGTTGACTGTCGGAATGTTGTACGACTTCGCCAGTGCCATAAACAACGGCACCTCACCGCGGTACTGCCTGTCATAATTACGCGGTGACCAATTCTCTCCTTTTGCACCTTTTAGCGTCAGCGGACGATCTTGAAGCGTGGTCGCCAGTGAAAAGCGCTCAGGCTGTTCAAGTGCGGCAAGATAAATCGCGGGTTTCACAATAGAGCCAATTGGTCGTTTGGCATCAATCGCCCGGTTGAAACCGGCATAACCGGGACGGCTCCCCCCTACCATAGCTCGAATTTCACCAGATCGTCGGTCTGCAATCACCACCGCTGTTTCCAGCTCTTTTCCGGCTTGTTTTTCAAGCTTAGGAATGGCATTTCGTACCGCTTGCTCCGCTTTTTCTTGCGAGAGCGGATCTAACGACGTGAATAATCGCAGCCCTTTTCCTGGCTGGTAGTTATCACCGACATGTTCTTTAAGTTCATGTTTAAGCTGTTCAAAATAGGCGGGCTGTCGATTTGCCAATCGCCCTTTTTCTTGCACTCCGAGGGGACGTTTAATGGCATCATCATACTCGCCTTGCTCTAACTGGCCATTTTCAACCATCATTTTCAGCACTAAATCACGGCGCTGTTTTGCACGTTCAGGATAACGCCACGGATTATAATATGACGGCCCTTTTACCAACCCTACCAACAAGGCTTGCTGATCAGTACGCAGCTCAGAAAGCGGACGCCCGAAATAGAATCGCGCCCCTAAAGCAAAACCATGGACCGCATCGGCACCACTTTGTGCCAGATACACCTGGTTAAGATAGGCATCGAGGATCTGATCTTTGTCATAACGATAATCAATGATCAGCGCCATATACGCTTCGCGGAATTTACGCCATAAACTACGTTCACTGCTCAAAAACAGGTTCTTTGCCAGCTGCTGAGTCAGGGTACTTCCCCCCTGAACCGTGCGCCCTGCTTTCAAGTTCGCCAAAAATGCACGGCCAATAGCAACGGGGGAGACACCATCGTGCTGATAAAAATTCCGATCTTCCGTTGCGATCAATGCATCAATCAAAGGCTCCGGCATTTCATCTTTCGGTAAGTAAATGCGCTGCTCTACAGCTCTGGCTTCCAACATACCTAACATTTTCGGTTCAATACGCAAAAAGCCTAATTCTCGTTGCGTCTTTGCCTCATAAATACGTTTCACCGCCGAGTAATCAAACTCCACAACGACATGACGTTGGTCTTCGCTGCCATCTTTAAACTCAAACGGACGGCGGATAAACTCAACTTTCAGTCGTCCGGTTGAATATTCTCCACTTCTACGCGGTGTTTTTACCTTCTGGTACTTCAACACCTTCAGCTCATTCACCAAATCTTCATAGCGAATTGGCGTACCGGGCTGCAGAGTCAGTTCACGGGCATAAACGATGGATGGCAGTTGCCACAACTGCCCTTCAAACTTATCCGTCACTGTCTGGTTAAGTGAAAACCCCATCCACACCATACTAATTGAAGCGAACATAACGGCACCAATGCAGCCCAATTTCAGCCACTTTCGTTTACTTGGTGGCTGGTGTTCTGCGCCTTGCTTTAATACCGGATCAGGCTTTAATTCTGACTCCGACTTTTGATCGGATTCAGGCTGTTTTTGCTTGTCTGATGTCGTCATAGGGATCTGTACTAACTCCACCCAGAGCATTCTGAGTGTTAATAAATGGTTCTCGCCACCCAATAAGGTTGATCAGGCAGTGAGATCTGTTTTTATCAGGATAGAGAAACAGCCACCAAAGCGTGTCATGCCTCTGTCAGAGTCTATACCCAAACTACTTCAAGATGCATGATTCAGAGCTTCCTCTGGGAATTCAATTCAAGCGAAATGTGTGTAGGAATGGCATTCCCTTTCAAGCACATTTTGTGCGGAAGTGAGTTTCCAGAGGAGCTCCCAAAGGGCGAGTTTCAGTAGCTTTTATACTGCGTTAGCCATACTCCAAATAGAACCACTATTCGCTCATATAGCTGCCTTGCCTAAAAGCTACTGAATTCTCGCTGAACATCATCTTGAAGTGGTTTGGGTATAGGTCATTACAATGGTTGCGACCGAGGGAAAAATCCCTCAAAATACGCGCCCGTTGATCCAACTGCTGAGAATAACTATGGAACGCGATTATAAATTTGACTGCCTGGTGACGATGCCACGCCATGAACTGGAAGAGTTCAGCCTCCGAGTTATCAGCCGTATGGTGCCGGAAGATGTGATGCAGGAGCTATTCACCTTCGATCAGGAAGAGATCGATAGCGAAGATCGCATGAAGTCAGCGCAGTTAGATGCCATGTTACGCATGACGGCGATTGCATTAGGTGAAGTAAAAGGTGCATTTTCAGAATCAGAAAATGCAAAACAAAATGCTGATCGCATGATCCGACTGATCCTGTGGCATTTCTACGCCCTGTCTTTCAACCTGGAAGAAGCCGTTTCACTGGAAGAACACTGTGAACAGGTTGAATCACTGCTTGATACCGCCCCGGATAATGCCTTTGGCTGGGTCAAAATACTGACCGAGTTACTGCACAACTATGCAGAAATTAACGATCAAAATACTGCAAACAAAGTAAGCTGAACGCTTAAAACAGATATAAACCCTCGCAACTGAAAATAAAGAAGCCGCTTAATGCGGCTTCACTTTTGATACAGATCTAGACGAAATAGCAATGAGCTAATACTCTTTCAAATAAATTATGAATAGTTGAAGCACCTAAATATGTCATCCCGGAATTGAGGAACGAAATATCCGGGATCCAGTTCTAACCGCGTGCGCCTTAGATTCCGTATAAGTTCGTGCCTCACTTTACGGAATGACGAAATTCAGTGACTGAACGGATCAAAACTTCTTTTACGATGTACTAATACTCTTTCACATAAATAATGAATAGTTGAAGCGCCTAAGCACGTCATCCCGGAATTGAGGAACGAAATATCCGGGATCCAGCTCTAACCGTGTGCAACTTAGATTCCATATACGTTCCTCACTTTACGGAATGACGACGTTTGCCGACTGAACTCGTCAAAACTTCTGTGATGTAGTACTAGTTACCCTCCGGTAATTGAAGCCTGATGTCGTGTGATCAGATCATCCATTGAACTATTTGCTCTCTGTTGCGCAAGCTCTAACGTATCTTTATCACTCATCGGTTGAATCACTTCATAGTAACACTTGAGTTTAGGTTCCGTGCCCGAAGGACGAACAATCACACGCGAGCCATCCTCTAAACGGTAGATCAGCACATCACTGGCAGGTAAATCAATCGCTTCTGTTTTACCGTTAGCATAGATTTTCTGCGATGTTTTCAGATCATCAGTAACCACTACGCGCCGACCGGCAATGTCAACCAGCGGATTATTACGTAATGCATCACCGACTGCCGGCGCAGTGGGATCCAGCGCGATACTCTTCTGCGCATTCAGGTATAAACCGTGTTCACGGTAAATAGCTTCCAGCTGATCCCACACCGTTTTACCATTTGCGGCGAGCTCTGCGGTTAACTGAGCAAACGCGACCAAGGCCGATAAACCATCTTTATCCCAGACTTCGCTGCCAACGGTATAACCGAGCGCCTCTTCATATGCGAACAAGAACCGACTCTCTTGTGTCTGGCGCTGCATCGCGATATTTGTCAGCCATTTAAAACCTGTTAGCGTCTGAAAATAATTGGCTCCGGCAGATTTGGCAATTTGTTCTAATAAGCTGGAAGAAACAATCGTTGAACCGACCAGGTTCTGTCCGGCTTCGGCATGATTCAGCAAGTAATGTCCAAACAAGACACCTACCTGATCGCCTGTCAGCATCTGGTATTCGCCATCTTCTTTACGCACAGCCACGGCAAAGCGATCGGCATCAGGATCGTTTGCACACGCCAGTGTCGCATTATGCTGTTTGGCTTCTGCTATCACCATGTCCATCGCCCCCGCCTCTTCCGGATTCGGGAAATTAACGGTTGGAAAAGTCCCATCCGGCTCACGCTGGGCTGCGACACTATATACCTGGTTAAAACCGGCATCTTTCAGCAAGCATTCAGCCATATTCGCTCCAACCCCGTGCATCGCGGTGTACGCCAGGCTGATCCCATCCGGCTGAGTATGATTTGAAAGCAGCGCATTGGTATTCATCGTTTTACGATAGGTCTGATAAAAATCATCATCAAGCCACACTAACAAACCTTGCTGCTGTGCCTGTTCCAAATCCATCAGGTGAAGGTTTTGCTTCGATGCTTCATCAATTTGTGCCGCTATACCTGAATCATGTGGCGGAATAATTTGTGCGCCATTGCCCCAGTACACTTTAAAACCATTGTAAGCTGGCGGATTGTGGCTCGCGGTTACCACCACGCCTGCCGCCGTACCTATATGGGTCACTCCATAAGCCACTAAGGGTGTTGGGGATACCTTAACCGTTAGGTATACTTTCATCCCCAGCCCTGTCAGAGCGGCAGCAGTATCATGGGCAAACTGTTTCGAGTCCGGACGTCCGTCATAGCCGATAACAACACCTCGAAATGCGGCATCTTTTTCAGTTGCGAGCAAATACTGGCCTAAGCCAGCTGCAGTCTCTTGAATCACCAGTCGGTTCATCCGGTTTGGGCCAGCCCCCACCAAGCCACGCAAACCTGCCGTACCAAATTCCAAACGGCTAGCAAATCGGGCAGATAATTCCTCTGTCTTATTCGAATCAATGAGTTGCTGTAGTTCTTCACGTGTTTTCGGGTCAGGGTCTCGCGCTAACCAACGAGCAATTTCTGTATTCATTGTTAATATTCCTACTACGTTGTCTTCTCTCAATCCGCTGCAATAACATTTAAACGCTCTAGTGCGCTTGAACTGTTCTACCTGATGAGGCCCAATGGTGAAACTTTCACCAGATAAATGATTGGTATCATTGAAAACCAAAGCAATAAATCAAGTATAGAAGCAATCACAAAACACTCTGGCTATATCTTGCATGGCTCGTAACTGGCTAAATTTTAGTCGCAGTTAGTAATGGGGCGTGTTGAGGGGAAGTTTGAGTGGGTATCTAACCAGCACTGGCCAGTAATCGTCATCATTAGATATCGGTTATCCAAGCTTCAAACCACGCTGTTGAATCGGGGAATGACACCATTTCAAAGCGACTTATTAAGTCTCAATTTGCCAGCGCCTCGCACGGCGTTACTTACAAATAACAGGGTCGATATCATGAGGAAACAGATAAAAGGCTCCTATCTACAACGATGTTTTTTTTCTTTACGATAGCGTTCTACCGCTACCAGCGCTTTGGCAGACGACCATTTTTTCTTTAAGCGAAACTAAGCTCTGCTGTAATTTGGAACGCAATACGCTGCTCTGTTCACACGAGTCCATGACTCAAAGATTCAAACTGAACAAAATTGCTGTCATCTTTAAAAGTCACCCAAGCTACTTTGTTCGAGAAATCCTGATGAAGTCACATAAATACAACGAGTTAAATAAAAATATAGTCTAATATATTATCTACACATGGAAAATAAAGTGGGCACAAATGAACAGAATCACAAATCAGATCACTATTTTGTTTATTGCTTGCCTCATGGGTATTGCATATTTTAGTTTCAATCTGTTCATGCTAGGAAATGATCTAAAAGACCTTTATAACTACAAGAGAATTTTTGTTTGTGCAATTCTTATTATTCTTAGTTTCATGGTTTTTGGGCAAATCTCTTTTCGAGAAAATCTAATCGCACAATTTAAGACAATGAAGTCAACTGCTGCGATCCTACTTGTTGTACTGTTTTTTTCTGCGGCCATTGCAAATTCATTTGGCTTTTATTTTTACCGAGCCCAAACCGATTATTTTTACTTCATTGGTTTAGTATTATTTACAACCACAATATCTGTTGTTTGTTATGAAAATCGAAGTCGTATTTTTGTTTACTTTTCAATTTTCAGTTACCTACTCTTCTTATCCGTACTTGTAGGTCATTGGCTGATAGTATTTTGGGGAAATCAAACTTCAAATTTCGCTATCATCGGCTTCTTCAATCCAAGAATGCTAAATCAAGTTCAAGCCTGGATAATTATTCCTGTATTTTATTTAGCTGTGATAGCAAGATATCAATCGAAGTCATCTTTATTAAGTACATTACCTGCTGCACTGAATTTTTCGATTATTGTCGCTCTTGATGGCAGAGGGGTGGCGATTAGTAGTATTTCTGCGATTTTACTCTGGGCCTGGTTTGATAAACCGCTACGAAAAACCATTCTATTTGTATTGATATATTCACTATTTATTGGTTTCTTTGTCAAGTATATCTTCCTTTCCCCCTTACCAGAGTATCTATATCTTGGAATAGTACCGGAGTCTTGGATAGACATTCGGACAACACCATCAGGTCGCTTAGCCATTTGGATGGAAGCGTTACAAATGACATCTTTTTGGGGACATGGTGGTGATGCCTATGCATGTAACGCAACTTTGTCTGACCTGCCACACAACTCCATACTGCTCATACTCGTTAATTGGGGAGTTATCGCAGCAATTAGTTATATAATGCTGCTACTCTACTGCCTAAAAACTGTCTATTTTACAAAGCATCGTATAGTTAGAGTAACTGGGCTATCTGTCTTATCTGGTTTTGCTTATAGCCTAGTATCAGCTGTTATTTACTCTCCTCTTAGCCAACTCATAGGAGCAATATCTATTGCATTTTTTTGGGCAGCATGTAACCACTTTACAACTAAATCAATAACCGATGATGTATCAATTAACTCTAGGAGAAAACATATACTACTTAAGTTTTGCTCTATTATGCTTGTTGGATTAGTCGGCTATAAGGTCTATCTCCGTATTGACAATAACCATTATCGAGATATGCCTATGGATAGCCCACAATTTTGGCTAGGACAAAATTGTATTGATGAAGAGCCCCGTCTACTACTTGAGAAAAGATAATCCAGTAGAAATATTCTGGTCAATTACTTATTACAAAGCAATTTTCTTGAACATTCTAACACTTAACTTAATTTCTTTCGAAAATTAAGTGCTTGCTTTTTAAGATTCCTTTCTCCATACGGAATTGTTTTACCTCTTTGCTAAGCGCCAATAGCTCAATTTTTCATCTAAACTAACTGGGGAGTTTTCTTACTCTTTAAACTGCTGTTTCCATCTATAGAGAAGTCGGAGATAAAGTCTAGAGCTTCTTCTTTGAATTCTTTGATATACGTTTGTACTGTAAGCGGCGAATTAAACCCACATTCCCATATCACTAGATCTCGTTCATAGTTTTCTCAACAACAAAGGAGGAACTATGAACCAACCTGAAAAACGGCAATATTGGGCGAGCGTCATTGAAAAACAAACAATAAGCGGGCTTTCTATTCCTGCTTTTTGCAAGGTAAACGACCTTAGCTATCCGACCTTTCATTACTGGCTGAAGAAGCTAACAGAACAAAACGACGAAGCGCAACACGTGCACTCCATTGTAATGAATGATGATATAGGCACTGATACTGTCGCTTTGCATCTCCCTAATGGTATTAAGGCGGAACTGCCTGCGAACCTAACCCAAGCACAAATTAAAACCTGGTTGCAGGTACTGCAATGATCCCCAGCGGCGCTATTTATCTCGTCTCAGGCGTTACAGATATGCGCAAGTCTATCGATGGCCTCTCAATCATTGTCGCTGATGTACTGGAGATGGATCCGCTCAGTGAAGCATGGTTTATTTTCTGTAATCGTGGGCGTGACAAACTCAAAATCTTGTTTTGGGATACAAACGGGTTCTGGCTCTATTATCGTCGCTTGGAAAAGGGGCGGTTTAAATGGCCAAAACCGAATTACGCCGGCCATATTCAACTCTCTCGACAGCAGCTCAACTGGTTGCTATCAGGCTTGGCCATTGAAAACCCCAAGGCACACCAACCAATAATCGGCAGACAAGTGAGGTGATCGTCACTGATCGCCTCATTGCTGTTGAGTGATCTTTTAAAGCTGGCATTCTATCATCACCAACTGAAATAAGTGTGACGCAAAATGGCTGAACTTCCTGATGATGTAGAACAACTGAAAGCCATGTTGCTACAGCTTCAGCAAGAAAAACAAGCGCAGGCTGAAGAAATCATTGAGCTAAAAAGCACCGTTCAACTGCTCACGGAACAACTCAACCTGAGCAAATCCAAACGCTTTGCTTCTCAAAGTGAGAAGCTCCCAAAAGGCACCTTCAATGAGGCGGAGCAACAAAACAAACCCGCCCCCAAACACCACAAAAAGGGCCGGAAGCCACTTCCTGATACGCTCGAGCGCGAAACACGTGTTCATACCCTGAATGCACCACACTGTGACTGCTGCGGTGGAGCGATGCATGAATGTGGCACTGAGACTTCAGAAGAATTAAAGATCATTCCACAAAAGGTTAGCGTGATCCGTCACGAGCGGACAAAATATGCCTGTCGATGCTGTGAGAAAACACTGTTACATAGCCAGATTATTACCGCGCCTAAACCCGCCAGCATGATACCGAAAAGTATCGCCAGTCCCGAAACCTTGGCCGCTGTGGCAACTGCCAAATATGTCGATGCACTGCCACTCTATCGTCAGGTCGATATCCTTAAACGTGCCGATATCGATATCAGCCGAGGAACACTCGCCAACTGGTGCGTACAGCTCGGTGCCAAAGTGAATGTGTTGGTCGATGCAATGAAGCAGCATCTACTGAATGAATCGCTTGTCTGTGCCGACGAAACCACCGTTCAGGTACTTGATGAACCCGAGCGGGCAGCAACAAGCAAGTCGTATATGTGGGTTTATCGCAGTGGCAAGTTCGCACCAAGTCCAGTGGTTATCTATGATTACCAACCGAGTCGAGCGCAAACTTGTCCAAAAGGCTTTCTTGGTGATTACTCTGGCTACTTATTGTGTGATGGCTATAAAGCTTACGAAGGGCTAAAGCAAGTCACCTTAGCAGGCTGCATGGCCCACGCCAGACGTAAGTTCACAGATGCCCAAAAGGCACAACCGAAAGCGAAATCAGGACGTGCCGAAAAAGCTCTGGGGTACATCGGCAAACTGTACGGAGTGGAGAGCCAGAGCAAAACACTGAGTGCAGATAAGCGTCATCAGCATAGACAAGAAAAAGCCAAACCTATCCTGGCTGAGTTCCACACTTGGTTGAAAGAGAACCAAGAAAAAGTGCTACCCAAAAGTCTAATAGGCAAAGCAATCAACTACACGCTTAACCAGTGGGATAAACTGACCACTTACCTTGAAGATGGCAATATTAGCATTGACAACAATGTGACAGAGCGAGATATCAGGCCGTTCACTACCGGCCGAAAAAACTGGTTGTTCTCAAAATCAGTAGCTGGCGCAGAGGCGAGCGCGAACTTATATAGCATCGTAATGACATGCAGAGCAAACGACATCAATCCTTACTACTACTTCTTGCAGCTGTTCCGAGAGCTGCCAACGAGAGTACCTGGCGCTGACCTATCAGATTTACTGCCGTGGAATGTTAACTTTAGTGAGGCTGAATAAGGCCTCACTGGTTAACTGCGCGCTTACTTTGTACTGACGCTTAGTATTCATACTCATCTCTATTGATATCATATTATCTGCAATCAAAGTGTACAGAACGATAAACTGGCTCACTTTCCTCCCGGCAATGTCATAATTTTGACTTAAAATTATCATATAAAAACAATCAGATAGACGAAAAATAAAATTGATAACAAATTTCTACTAGTACTTTCTTCATATTAAACTAGTTTTAAATAAGTAACACACCACTTTAATTAGTTTTAAAGTGATAACACACAACGGACGACCTTAATAAACAGATCGGGAGTAACAAAGTATGCATAACTTAAAGCAGTATTTAATTAATTTTTGCCGTGACGAAGAAGGCTTGACTACGGTGGAATATGCCATTGCCGGTGCATTAGTCGCTTTGGGAGTCGTCACAGCATTTACTCAGTTGGGTGATGCCGTTGGGACAACCATTGGCCAATTGGAAATCGCGGTAGAATCACGCCCAGCCACATCCTAATCTAATACACAAAGGATTGATTATGAGCCTAGTTGTTATTGGTATCATTATCTATGCAGCACTCAATGATCTCAGAGACTGCAAAATCCCCAATAAAGCAGTCATTGCAATAATCACGATTGGATTAGTGCAATCAGCAATGACAACAATTGGGGTAGGCTCAATTCAATCCATTACACTATCAGATGCCCTATTGGGGTTCGGTGTAGGGCTTCTGATTTCCATCCTGCTTCATATTGCAGGTTTATTTGGTGCGGGTGATGCAAAACTATTGGCGGCATTAGGTGCCATTGTGGGTTACCCGAATATTATTTTGCTCATTGCAATGGCTGTCTTAACAGCTGGGAGTCTCGCTGTTTTACGGCTGGCATGTTACGGCGAGCTTATTAATTTATTTAAGCGATGGCGAGATTTATTAGTTTATCGCACCTATCAGCCGCCTCAGCCAAATTCGGTGGCTAGCAGTGCCGTTCCTATGGGGGGGGCAATACTGCTTGCAACAATTTATTGTGAGTTTTATTTGTTTTAACCGCATTTTTTACTATTTGTTATAACAGCACTTTTTGACACAGGCTAGAGGGGTTAACATGCTCAATTCTGCATCATCAGTATTGCTCAAGGCTGAAGATAAAAGCGAACCCAATGTACTGAGCGAGTTAGTACCAAAACCTCGCACGCTTGAACAAACCGGAATCCCTGCTCGAATTCTGGAAACGCTGCTGCTGAAACATTTATCTCAGGCTACGGATTTAGATGTTCAATCACTATCTCACTCACTTGCTTTGTCAGGTAATCTTGTTGACTTACTCCTGCAAAAAATGAAGGCAGAAGCGCTGGTTGAAGTCCGATCTGATGGCAGATTCGAGCGCGGAATGCGCTATGGCTTAACTCAAAAAGGCAGGCAGTTTGCGCAACATGAACTCCAGCGCGATGGCTATCTTGGCCCGGTACCTATTCCGCTTGAACAATACAAAGAATTAGTAGTACGCCAGTCTTCAAAAC
This sequence comes from Photobacterium sagamiensis, assembly GCF_050337085.1. Classification (NCBI taxonomy): domain Bacteria; kingdom Pseudomonadati; phylum Pseudomonadota; class Gammaproteobacteria; order Vibrionales; family Vibrionaceae; genus Photobacterium; species Photobacterium sagamiensis. The sequence goes on from NZ_JAKJSP010000029.1 coordinate 31,338, forward strand.
ATGAAGCGATCACCCCCGATTCACTTAAAGCAGGATTGAGTGATCTGATTTTACCCGAGAAGCTAGTCGCACAACTAGGGCCGGCCCTGAATTCCGGCAGAGCGATTTTCATTTATGGTCTTCCAGGTACAGGTAAAACGTATGTGTCTCGCCGCCTGGTCAGACTATTTAAATCTAATGTACTCATTCCTTATGCTGTTTGTATTGGCCACCAGGTACTACAAGTATTTGATCCGATTATTCATGAGATGGTCGAGCCCCCTGTTAGCCAAAGCTTAAAAAAAGAAGGTTTGAACACCAAAAGCTTGCGACTCGATGATGGCCATGACAACAGATTAGTGCTTTGCAAAAGACCCGAGGTGGTTGTGGGTGGTGAGCTGACAGCAGAAATGCTTGAAGTATCTATGGATCCCACCCACAAAATTAATCGTGCGCCTCTGCAAATGAAAGCCAATAACGGCATTTTGTTGATTGACGACTTAGGCCGCCAGAAAATATCTGTTGACGCTATTCTGAACCGTTGGATTGTGCCTCTGGAAGAACGAATTGATTACCTTTCTATGGCATCAGGGGAGCATTTTGATATTCCTTTTGAGCAAGTGCTCGTTTTTTCATCAAACTTCCATCCTAGTCGACTCGCTGATGATGCCTTCTTACGTCGTATTGGCTATAAAATCGAATTTGAGCCTATTTCACAGGATGATTACCATTACCTCTGGCGGCAAGAATGTAGCAAGCACGGCCTTTCCCTCGTAAAGGATTGTCTTACCCTCGTTGTTAATAAGTTGCATATAGAAAACGGGGTGCCTTTCTTACCATGTTACCCACGAGACCTGGTATTGATGTGCAGTAATCAAATCGATTTCTTTCAACTTGCACCACAAATAGACCAAAAGCTGATTGAAGGTGTCTGGAACTGTTATTTCGTCGATCAAGTCGACCCAGAATAACCATGAATGACCACAAGTAAAGCAGGAGAAACTCATGGCTAAAGGAAAAGTATTATTAATGTTATTTATTTCCATTTTAATGGGAACGGGTGCATTACTACTGGCCAATAACTGGCTACAGCAAAAGCAGGCCAATTTATCTGCCGAAAACCAAGCGGAGCAAATACAGCCTGTCCAACCGATTATTAAGGAAGAGCCCAAAATTGCCCGGGTAACCGCGCAACAAAATATTCCTTTAGGTACGACAATTGAAGCAAAACACTTGCAAATTGAATACTTCCCTGCTGATCTTGTGTCAAAAACCGGATTCGAACAGCCGGAACAAGTGATTGGTAAACTTGCCCGAAATGAAATGTTTCAAGGTGATATTCTCCGTAAAGAACGGTTAGTTTCACCCGGTGAAGGAACAACATTAGCAGCATTGATCGCACCTAAGATGCGCGCTGTTACCATTCGGGTTAACGATGTAATTGGGGTAGCTGGTTTCCTTTTACCCGGCGATTTCGTGGACGTTATTTATGTAAAAGAAAAAGCAAACAGAGCAACAACCGTTCTCAAAAAAATCAAAATACTGGCTGTTGACCAAACCGCACGAACCGATGAATCCAAACCGATCATAGTGCGTGCTGTCACACTGGAACTCACACCAAAACAAGTTGAATCCCTAATTACATCAAAGTCAAAAGGGCAGCTACAGCTAGCTTTACGAAACCCTAACGATCCGGAAGAAAAACCTAAGCGAGTATATCGCCGAACAACAGATGCCGTCACGGTCATAAAGGGAACTCACACAAGTCGTGTCAATGTACGCATCTAACTACAGGGAGTTGATGACATGGATAGACCACTTACAAGCAAGTTTGATTTCAGCCGATTGATATCAATTCTTATCCTATTGTTAGGGCTTGGCATTAGTTCCAATACATTTGCAGCAAGAACGGAAAGTATCACCGTTCCGCAAAATAAATCTCGCCTCGTCGAAATTCCTGGGCGAGCCAAGAAAATATCTGTTGGTAACCCCACTGTCGCAGATATCTTAATTCTGCGATCCAATAAGATTTATGTGTTAGGCAAAGCGCTGGGTACAACCAACGTCATTATCTGGGATTCGAAAGATCGCCTGATTAGCGTGTTAGATGTCGAAGTCACCCATGACCTGAATGCATTGAAAACCAAACTTTATGAGTTCATGCCGAGTGAGAAAGTCTCTGTATATTCCAGTCAAAATAAGCTGGTACTTAGTGGGGAAGTGTCAAGTGCTGCCAAAGTTGATACTGCAGTTCAGATTGCCAATACTTTCTCAAGTAATGAGGCTGGGATTATTAACCTGATGACCGTAGGCGGTTCACACCAGATCATGCTCGAAGTGACCGTCGCAGAAGTTAGGCGCACCTTAGTACGTGAGTTTGATTCAAATTTCGTATTCGCTCGTAATAGTGGCAACTGGACTTGGGGCGGGGCAAATGGCGGAGTTGGAGTTGACCCGACGAGTGGCGATTTTCTAACAGGACTGAATATTGAAGATACCGGTCTGTTTGCCAGTTTCATGACGGGGAATACCTTATTTGCCACTGCACTCAATATTGCCAAGACAAATGGCTTAGCAAAGGTGCTGGCAGAGCCGACATTAACCGCACTCAGCGGTGAGCAAGCCGAGTTCTTATCCGGTGGCGAGTTCCCGATTCCCGTTCCAAATGAAGATGGTATCACCGTTGAATTTAAAGAGTTTGGTGTCGGTTTGAAATTTATCCCGACAGTAATGTCTGCAGACAGCATTAATCTGGCTCTCAATATCGAAGTGAGTGAGGTCACAACGGAAAATGCAACGGCTATTTCGACTATTGGAACAAGTTCGCAGTTTTTTGTTCCCTCGCTAAAAAAACGAAGTGTCAAAACAACCGTTGAATTAGGCAACGGTCAGACAATCGGCATCGCGGGATTACTGAGTGAAAATATTTCCGATGCCGTCGATAAGTTACCCGGCCTTGGTGATCTGCCAGTGATTGGCCAACTGTTCCGCAGTCAGCAGTTTCAGAAAGGGGAAACCGAACTCGTTATTCTTGTCACGCCTCGATTGGCCAAGCCTGTAAGACAACAAGATATCACCTTACCAACCGACAGTTTTGTTGAACCCAATGACTGGGAATTCTACCTGCTAGGCCGCATGAGTGAACTGAAACATGAAGGGGCTTCCGGCAACAATTTCTCTCAGGACTCAGCAACCTCTACATACAATATTTCACCAGATGCTGGCTCTGAAGGTCAATTTGGTCATAGCTTATAGAGGGACTTTGAAAATGAAAAAAACAATCGTGCTCCTGCTTGTCAGCTCTTTTACTGTCACTGCTTGTGCTGATGGAATGAAACTAGGTGATAGCCAGAACCAGTTAGTTCGAATGCAAACGGTCGATCCTTTGGCTGAAAACAGAGTCCCTGAAAACTCGCCTCCTTTCAGTGGCGAAAAAGCAAGTAAGGCTATTCGTTCTCATCATAAGGGTACTGATGCAGAGAAAGTGAAAACGAAAGATCTTCTTCCTAATTAACGATAGCAATAAGTCGTGACCCAACATTAAGAGGCAGAGGTACAGAATGACTACAAAACAACGCATTACCTCATCATACCGCTCACAACAAGGTGTTGTGGCTGTTTTCGCCACGATAGCAATGGCAGTGTTGATCGGTGCCGGTGCTCTGGCTCTTGATGTTGGCAACCTAATTTTATCAAAAGGGAAATTACAAAACCTGGCCGATTCTGCCGCACTCAGTGCGGCAAATGCGATCAATATGGGAGGCGACCACACTGCCGCGATAACCTCGGGTAACCAGACCATCAATGATAACCTTGCATTGAATGGTTATAACTCTTTGACTGTTGATAGCAGCAGTGTCAGCTATGATTTTTCAGAAACACTACCCTTTAATCCTGCTACCAGTACTGCCACCTCCACCTATGTCAGAGTACGTATTGAAAACGTCGATATCCCTGACTTTTTAGTCTCGATATTCGATATTGATTTGGGTGTACGTGCATCCGCCGTTTCAGGACCAAGTACCAATGTGATAAAAACGTGTAACATTGTTCCCCTTAGTATTTGCCAGGGACCAATCCCAAAGACTATCCCGGATAGCGATGGCGATGGCGAGCCGGATCCAAACCCGGATTACAACATATCAGGCTATGCGTCTGATAAAGTTCACGTCCTTAAAGCCGCGTCATCACAAGACTCCGATATCGGCGCTGGCGATTTTATGCCGATGGCACTAACCGATGCCGATGGCAATACCATTTCAGGTGCTAAATCCTATCAAGAGGCACTTGCCGGCAGCTTTGACGCATGCATGAATGTTGTCGAAGGTGAACCCATTACCAGTGAGCCAGGTAACATGGTTGGACCGACAAGAGGCATAGATACTCGTTTTAAAGACTATGAAGGGAATCTAGACACTGATATTTACCCTCCCGATGTAGACTCCTATTTCAACCTAAATAAATTGGTGAAAGTCACCACTGTTGAAGAGCCAGATCCAGAAATTGAAGGTGCCGTGGTCACTTCTTATCAACCAACCCTAACTGGTGAAATACCAGATGATGAAATTAGCACCTCAATTCGAGATCAAATATACAATTACGATCTATACGAAACTAAGACTGAAGCCATTTATAAAGAAACTTTTGAAACCATTGAACAAGGTGGCATGGAATCATGTATCGGTAACGCGAGCTGTCAACTGAGTGGATTTTATCGCCGTGTACTCGCCGTTCCAGTTCTTGATTGTGGCAAAATTGAAAAAAATGGCGGCAGAATGGACATTCCTCTCGTAGGGGTCGGGTGCTTTTTCATAATACAACCCTCAAGTTTAACTTCTCACGTTGATAGCTCAGGCGGTCAAGGACAGGATTCATGGATCGTCGGTGAATTTATCGATGAATGCCGTGTTAAGACGGGGAATCCCGGTTACATGCCACGTGACGACGGTCTCTATAGAATCGTGTTGTTCAAAGACCCGGATAGCGGGGACTCATGATGAAACCAACCAAGCACATGAAAGGATTAGCAATGGTTGAATTCACCATTATTCTGCCGATTTTGCTTTTTCTTCTGTTCTCTATTCTGGAGTTAGGTCGTGCCTTTTTTCTTTACACTGAATTAGAAAAATTGAGCCGTGACAGTACCCGCTATCTGGCACATGTAATTGGCGGTGGCACAGGTTCCTATGCCTTAACGCAAGACCTGATCGATAAAACAAGTAATTTAGCCGTTTATGGCAATGCAAGTGGAGGGAGCGACACGCTCCTTCCATCCTTATCGATTGATCAAGTATCCGTCACACTGTATGGCAATCATGTACTGGTTGAAATTACCTATCCTTTTCAACCTGTACTCAGTCAATTACCTGATTTCTTTTCGGGAGATGCTATATCCCTTAATTTCAACATGACATCAAGCTATACCATGAGAGTGCAGTAATGAAGCATGAGGGGACGGTAATGAAAAGAGCGGCGAATCAAAAGAAAAAACAAAACGGGGTAACAATCGTTGAATTTACTATTGTTGCATCACTGTTCTTTATCCTTATTTTTTCGATCATTGAATTTGGCCGGCTCATGTTTACCTGGCATACATTAAATGAAACCAGTCGTCGCACGGCGCGATTAGCCAGTGTCTGTCAGGTATCAACCGCAGAGCAAACCGATATAATTTCGACAGCCTTAATCGATAGTGTGTCTCTGCCCAATTTTACCGCGGCCAATATTCAACTCCGTTATCTTGATGAGAACGGAAATGAAATTGGAAATGAAGATGGAAGTAAAGCGGACCTCACGACTGTGGCTAACTTTAATAGCATCGCGTTTGTTGAGGCCAGCATTATCAACTATCAGATTAGTCTCATCATTCCCTTAGCTTTTTTTGGCGTCGATTTTACTGCCCCTGGTTTTTCGACGATGTTACCAAGAGAGAGTCTGGGCGTAACAAGAACCGGTTTTACGGATTGCTAAGGTGAAGTATGATTAATTTACACACAGTTAAGACTGAAGAAGAAAACACAAAACAGCCGTTAGCAACCTTGATAGATGGTTTGCTCATCAGTAATGATGAGCAGTTTATCCATCGGCTGTCTTCATATTTGGCGCATTGGCCTAATGCCAAATTCAAAGGTGTCTCTGATTTTGAATCAAAGGCATTGTTAAACAATGACAGAAACAAAACACTGCCCGATTTAGTCATCATTGATGGTAAAACAGACTGGATTGCTATTGTCAGTCTGTTCAATAAAACCAATACAACAAATGCACCAGATATTATTCTTCTTACAGCAGATGTCGACACCCCACTGATGAGACAGGCCTTAAAATGTGGTATCAAAGATGTTTTAAGCATTCCTTTCATTGAAACTGAACTAGATCAAATCTTGTACGAATGTGCAGTTAAAAAAAGAAATACGGCTCAATTAGGTGAAGTCAGCGTATTTATTAATGCTAAAGGTGGAATGGGAGCATCAATTATTGCCACCACTGTCGCTCATATGCTTGCACTGGAAAAAGCAACTAATTCGGTTTTAATTGATACAGATGCACAATTTGGCTGTATACCTAGTTTGTTATCAGCACAACCTAAATTCATACTCAGTGATGCACTCAACCAAGTCGATGAACTGGATGAATATGCGCTTGATGGTTTGTTAACTAAACACGAATCCGGACTGCGTTTCATTTCAAGTCGAAGTGATGATCTGATTGATAAAATACCGACTATAAACGCGCTCGCATTCAATCGTTTTCTGTTAAAACTCAGAAATAATTTTGACCATGTGCTCGTTGATCTGTCAAGAGGACTGGAAAATAGCACCCTGCCCGCACTGGCTGAGGCTAACAACATCTTCATTGTGGTGCAACAAAATGTGCCCGCGATTAGTGAAGCGGCCAACCTGATAAAACAAATTAAGCACCTGCTAGGTATCAGTGACAACCATTTTAAAGTCATTGTGAACCGTTATTCTAAAAATATTGATATCGATCCGAACGAAATAAAAAAAACATTGCATGTCAATAAGCTAATATTAATACCGAATGACTATCAATCGGTCAGTGCAGCAACCAACCTCGGTGAGCTATTGGCTGTTCATTATGTCAAGCGCCCAATTGTCAAAGGAATGCGGATCACCACTGACTGTATTTTGAATAAAACATCACAAGAAGCACATGGCATTAAACGCTTATTCTCGTTTTTAACCAGTTAAGCATGTTTTTTAAAAGGAGTTGAGCATGTTTTTTAAAAAAGATCAGGCTTCAGAGCCCGTCACTGACAACATTAAAAGCGAAGAAGCCAATTATACGGTGCCTTCTCCGTCAACAACTAACAGTGACAAGCGTATTAAACGAGAATTACTTGACTCCCTGTTCAATTCACTTGATCTCTCTTTGCTTGAAACCCTGGATCCCGATCAGGCTCGAACACAAGTTTCAGAAACCGCAGCAATGTTGTTGCTGGAACAAAATGTGCCTCTGAATGCTGAAAGTCGTAAACGCATCATTGATGAAATCGGCGATGAAATTCTGGGGTTGGGACCACTTGAGCCACTTTTGAAAGACACGTCAGTCTCCGATATTTTAGTCAATGGCTTCGATCAGATTTATGTAGAACGCAGAGGCAAACTGGAAGCGACAGAAGCCCAATTTCGTGATGACAGCCACTTACTGAACGTCATTGATCGCATCGTGTCTCTGGTTGGACGACGGATTGACGAAAGCTCTCCCATGGTGGATGCCCGCCTGAAAGATGGCTCACGGGTTAATGCCATCATTCCCCCGTTAGCGATTGATGGCCCATCGCTCTCTATCCGTCGCTTTGCTGTTAAACGGTTGCAAGTCGAACAATTACTCGACTATGGTACCCTCAATCAAGAAATGGCACATTTCCTTCAGGCCATTGTTCAAGGTCGTCTGAATATTTTAATTTCTGGTGGTACTGGTTCAGGAAAAACAACCACGCTTAACATCTGCTCCTGCTTTATTCCTGAAACTGAACGCATCATCACCATTGAGGATTCAGCAGAACTTCAGCTACAGCAACCCCATATTGTTCGACTTGAAACACGGCCACCTAATATCGAAGGTCGTGGTGCTATTACCCAGCGAGAGCTCGTGATTAACTCTCTTCGAATGCGACCTGATCGTATAGTGGTAGGAGAAGTGCGTGGTGGTGAAGCCGTCGATATGCTTGCAGCCATGAACACTGGCCATGATGGTTCTATGACAACCATCCACGCCAATACCCCACGCGATGCACTGGGCCGTATCGAAAATATGTTTGCTATGGCCGGTTGGAATATGCCGACTAAAAATGTCAGAACTCAGATCGCTTCTGCTATACATATCGTACTCCAACTGCGCCGAATGGAAGATGGTAAACGTCGAATCACCAGCATCGTTGAACTTAATGGTATGGAAGGTGATGTAATTACAATGACAGAGCTTTTTACATTCAAACGCACTGGCATCGACGAGCAGGGCAATGTATTAGGTGACTATCAGGCTACAGGTAATGTTCCCTCGTTTATTGAAGCCTTTAAACATATGGGAATTGATTTACCATACTCTTACTTCTCGCCAAATAATGGCTTAGGGGGTTTCTGATGGACAGCAATCTCGAACTCTATTTACTGGTATTTTTTATTGCGGTTGTCGTGATTTCACAAACAGTCTTAGTTTCATCTAATGGCACCAGAGCTAAACGCTCCCGCCTGTTACGAAACCAACTCAATTTAATCGCCGAAACAGGCAATGCAAAACATCAACAATCACTGTTACGAAAAAATTATTTAGATAAGCTTAGCAGCACCGAACGCTGGCTGGAAAATAATTGGTTGGGTGAGTTTTTAGCAGAAAAGCTCTCGTTAGCCGGGCTGGAATGGAAAGCATACAAGACTGCCCTCTGGTTATTAGTGACCGCTTTTTTAAGTAGTCTCGCCATGTTGCTTGTCACTCATAGTCTTCCAATAAGCCTATTGACACCGTTAGCATTGCTGATCGTTTTTTCATTATGGCTCAGATACAAAGCTGAGCAGCGTCTTAGCCTGTTTGAAGAACAGTTTGTTGAAGCTCTTGATGTGATGAAGCGCGCTTTATTAACCGGTTATCCATTCACTGAAGTAATGAAAACCGTTAGTGAAGAAATGCCAGCTCCTGTCTCTGTTGAATTTGGTAAAACTTTTGTTGAACTAAATTACGGCGTCGATATGAAAGTGGCTTTGGCGAACCTTGCACACCGCAATCCCTCTATCAGCGTATTGGCATTCAACAGTGCTGTTAGCATTCAAAAAGAAACCGGGGGTAACTTAGCAGAAACTCTTGAGAAACTTTCAGAGGTTATCAGAGGACGGTTTCGTCTGATGCGAAAAGTGAAAACGTTATCCGCTGAAGGTCGAATGTCAGCCTGGATATTAATGTTAGTTCCGTTTGTTTTATTTATTCTTATGTACTTCGGTAACCCTGGCTATCTCGACCCGCTTTTGGAATCTGAACGTGGTGCAACCGTTCTTACGATGACCGCAGTCAGTATGTTTATCGGCTTGATATGGATACGAAAGATTCTGCGAATCGAGGTGTAATATGGATTACCTTATCACTCTCATTATGGGATTTGTTGAAAATGAAAAAGAAGCTGAATGGATTTTTCTTGGCTTATTTTTCATCAGTGCAGTGGCTTTCACTATCAGTATCGCAATTTTACTCTCCAGTTTTTTTAGCCCGTTAAAAAGAAAACTCAATAAAATTTCACATATAAATGTTGTTAATAGCGATAGTGTTCATAAAAAAGGGCATTTTGATAAAACTCTGGAGTCGATTGATAAATACATCACCCCCACATCAGCCAAAGAACGAGATAGCATTAAAGCTCGGCTGATGCATGCCGGCTATGAAGATAAAAAAGCGCTTACAAATTTCTATGCCATTAAAATCATACTGGTGATTTTTGCACTATTTAGCGTGCTGATAGGAACTCGATACCTACCAGAACTCACCACACAGAAAATATTATTGTATACTTTATTCGCAATGGGTTTAGCCACATTATTACCCAACATGATTCTTCGAAAAATCGCAAATAAACGAATCCGAAGACTTGCAAATGCATTTCCTGATGCACTTGATTTACTGGTGGTTACGACGGAAGCCGGCTTGGGTTTCAATGCCGCGTTAAATCGAGTCGCCAAAGAAATAGACGCACTTTCTCCAGAATTAAGTCAGGAGTTACAAATAGTCGGTCGAAAAGTCAGAGTTGGTGTTCCCATGCCAGCAGCACTGGGACAATTTGTCGAACGTACGGGTCTTTTTGAACTACAGGGTCTTGTTAGCATCATCAGTCAATCGGTTAAACTGGGGGCCAGTATGGGCGACACGTTACGAGAATATGCTGAGGAGTTTCGAGATAGACGCATGCAAAGAGCCGAAGAGGAAGCGGCGAAGATTGGCACCAAAATGATTTTTCCGCTGGTCACTTGTATATGGCCAGGTTTCTTCGCCGTCGCCATAGGCCCGGCTATTGTCGCGGTACTGGATGCGTTCGGAAAATAATAAATCTAGGGACAGCCCTAACAGTAACGATTAAGGGAGATAATGAATGAACGTAATACGCCCTAACATCAAATACCTCTTATTCCTGAGTATATTGCTTTCATCCTTACTCAGTGGATGTGCAACTCAGGAAGACCAGACTAACGCATCAAACACTAACTTTGATCATGAACTTTACGATGGTAAGTCAACGTTGGGCTTAAGTGGTGATTTCCCACCAGAGACACCAACAGAGGCCATTATTCGAGGTGATAAAGCCTATTTAGAGAAAAATTCAGACCTTGCGCTATATGAATATATTCGAGCACTGAGTTTTCCAGCTCAAGATAAAGCTGATCAAGCCTATTATAAAATTGGCTATATACATCAGCAGCGCGGAAACTTTGAACTGGCAAAAATTGCCTACAGCCGCGCCGCGCTTATCAATGAAGATAATATTCAATATGCAGCCTCTGCCGGGATCGTCGAATTAAAACTCGGTGAAAATGAGAATGCAGAAAAACATCTTTTACGCACAATCCGAATGGATCAAGAACGACAAGGGAAGACGGATTGGGATCCAAATCTGGACACATTTGCCAGCAAACTAAGTATTGATCAATCTTCGCCGCTTAACGCCTACATTGCGATGGGTATAATCGCGGATTTGGATGCCCGTCATGAACAAGCACAGCAGATATATCGTAGCTGCCTGCGGGTGAACGGAAAATCTCGTCCAGCCCTGACCAACCTCGGTTATTCATACTATCTTAGTGGTAATGCAAGACAGGCAGAAATCATTAATAAACGAGCAACCATGCTCTACCCTGACGATAAACGTGCGTGGTCAAATTTAGGTTTAATTTACATTCGTAGCAAGCGCTATGAAGATGCTCTGGACTCACTGCAGCACGCAATGTCACCGGCTGAGGCACTCAATGATATTGGTTATTTCTCGATGCTTGAAGGTGATTATGAAGCTTCAGTCAACTATTTAGAACAGGCGATAAATACCAGCCCAACCTATTATGCCAAGGCCCATCAAAACCTGAAACGTGCTAAGAAACTTCAGATCACGGCTCCTCCGGTTAAACTGACAAATAAATGGGGTAATGAACAATCTCAGGCAACAGTTTTCTCTATTAGCGAAAGAATCGATGAGGAATAAGTTCTATCTATAGTAATAGGCTTCTATAACTATAACGCCTAACTTCTGTGGCACGACTCGTGCCACGGAAGTTAGATTCCCACCTTCACGCAATGCTGAGAGCTCCGTCATCCTTGCTTTTTGTCATCCATTAAAACGCTTAATGCTGATTTTTTTATTATTGGTTGGATTTACAGTAGCGATTATCGGGGATCCACAGTCCATTGAACCTTCCGTGCATGATGGATCCCGGATAACCGCCAGATAAGTCTTGAGTAAGTTTGTAAGCTTGCTGTTTGGCGGTTTCCGGGATGACGACTGTTTGGCTTTTATCGATAAAAAACAATTGGGTGAGACGCCATTCGTAATCTTCAATATTACACTGAAAGTTCCGTCATCCTCGAAAGCGCTTAATGCTGATCTTTTCATTATCGATTGGATTTACAGTAGCGATTATCGGGGATCCACAGTCCACTGAACCTTCCGTGCATGATGGATCCCGGATAACCGCCAGGTAAGTCTTGAGTAGATATTTTAGTCTACTGCTTGGCGGTTTCCGGGATGACGACTTTTTGGCTTTTATCGATATACCCAAGCGATCGGTACTTGTTTCAACTGCCCTTCGGCAAGCAAACCTCAAAGGTGTTGCCTTGCGGGTAATCCGGCTGAAGAAGTTGTAACTGCCCATCATGGAAATTAACGATATCAAGTACCACCGACATGCCTAAGCCCGCACCGTCTCCTTGTTCTGAATGGGCACGGAAAAACTTCTCGAAAATCTTATGATGTATTGATGGCGGGATCGATGCGCCACTGTCAGAAACTTGTACTTTCACCCAGGAGTTTTCTGACGGATTGTCAGTTACCGTGACATTGACTGAAATGACACTCCCTGCGCCTGAATAACGCACGGCATTGTCAATCAGGTTACTAAATAGGCTCAGCAACAATGTCGGGTTGCCTTTTATCACCATTTTATCTGGACCATTGAGTGATAACGTTTGTTGTTGTTTTAGTGCAAACGGTGCCAGCCCTGATATCGCATCCTGTAAGCAGGTGATCAGATCAAACGGCTCGAATTGAATATCATGGCGGGATTCAATGCGCGATAACATCAACAACTGCTGAATTAATCGATCACTACGTTCAATACCCGCAAGAACCTGCTGTAAATCAGCGTGCAATTCGTCCTCATTTCGGCTGTTGAGCGCATTTTCTGTATTCAGCCGCAACACTGCCAATGGCGTTTTCAGCTCATGGGCTGCGGTATGGGTAAAGCGCTTTTCCCGTTGCCAGGCTTTATCTAACTCACTGAATAAGTCATTCAGCTGAGTAATTAATGGATTCAATTCAACGGTTGGATTAGGCACAGAGATAGAATCCAGTTTATTGATACTACGTTGAGCGACGGCTTGTTTTAACTCTCGTATCGGGCGAAGAAACTTATTAGATAAGATCACAATGACCAGTGCTAAGATTGGGATCAAAACCAATTGGGGAACAACCGTAGAAAACGCGATTTCATCCATTAGTTCATTGCGTACTGATCGTTTTTCCGCCACCAGCAAATACGCAGGATTGCTATTGGACGATATCATTGGCACCGCAATCAGAAAGCTACGCCATGGTTCTTCTGCCGTCTCGAAATCAATATAACCCTGCTCAGTCGAATGAACAAAGAGTGATACAGGTGCGCCCGGCGAGCGTAACAGCAGATTCCCTTTTTCATCAAAGACCTGGAACATCAAGTTCTGCTCATAGGGATGCCCGTACTGAGTCGGGGTATCGTCTCTGCCCGCCGCTTGAACCTGAATGCCACTGTACCAGTCAGCATAGATCTTAGTTTGATCCGGGAAGGGTTCATTCAACAAATGTTTCATACTCAGCGCCAAAATCTTTGCTGACTGGCCTAACCTTGCATCATAAACTTCATCGATTTCATGGCGGGTTTCAAAAAAAGTCCATAGCGACGAAATCATCACCAGCAAACTGGCGACCACTGTTGTGGTGATAATTAACCGTTTAGTTATAGAAAATTCAGCGCTCAATGATATACCCCACGCCTCGGATATTTTTGATCAGATCATTCCCTATTTTTTTCCTAAGGTTATGGATATGAACTTCGATGGCATTATCACTGGCGGATTCATCCCAGCCATGCAGGCACTGTTGCAGCTTTTCTTTACTCAATACTCGTCCGGCCTGGGTGGCCAGTGTTGCTAATATCTTAAATTCATTTTTAGTCGTCTTGATGGGCTGATCCTGGTAGTGAACTTCGTTGGAGTTCAGGGAAATAGAAAGCTCTCCTATTTCGATACACTCATCGACACTTCCAGCCATACGGCGCACCAAGGCCCGCAAACGAGCCAGTAACTCTTCCAGCGCAAAGGGCTTGACCAGATAATCATCAGCTCCGCCATCTAACCCCTTCACACGATCATTAATGCCGTCTCGGGCTGTAAGGATCAGAACCGGAAGTTTATGCCCGGCATTTCGCACCTTTTTCAGAACGTGTAAACCATCAATATCCGGTAAGGTTAAATCAAGAATAATGGCTAAAAACTCTTCGGTATTGAGGGCTACTTCAACACCCATTCCCTCTCGAAGCCAATCAACGGTATAACCATGGCGACCGAGCGACGCCACCATGGATTCACCCAACATGAAATCATCTTCTACCAGCAAAATACGCATGGGTTATTGCTGCTCCTTATTGCAGTTCTTTTAATCGGTTAGTAATTTCTTGCTGCCGACCTCTGTCAGCCAACTCACGGTTTAACCGGGGTTCAGCCTGCTGAGCCTTTTTGAGATAGGCCACAGCCTGCGCTTTTTGCCCCTCTTCGGCAAGAAAATCACCATAAAAATAATTAGGATCGATGCCATTAGGATTTATTGCCAATGCTTTTTTAAGCATGGTTTCCGCCATATCGTCATCACCGAAGCCAATCGGCCATCCCGGTACTTTATAGTATAGTGAACCCAAGCTGGTAAATGCTGAACCATCAAGCACTTCCGGCTCTTTCTGGATCACATCTTCCAATAATTTCTTGGATTCTTTCACAAGCGACAACGCACCTAATCCCCCTTCGGCACCTGCCAGACTGCTTTTATTGATCGCCAACCATACCTTTAAATCATTCCTGCCCGGCTCTTTATTCAATGCCGTTTGATTGTCAGTTATCACTTGTTCAAAGCAGGTTACTTTGTTGTCTTTATTAAACACGTCGTACTGGCATTTTGACCACCGTTGTTGAATATCTTCCAACGTAGCTGCAGTAACACTGGCAGACAGGCCGAAAGTACAAACAACGGCAATGGTTGACAACAATTTGGTCGGTTTACATTTTGTCTGTTTAAATTTAGGGTCATACATAGCAATTATCTCCTGGCTTACGAGTGTTTACTGACAAAATCAGTAATCGTGGCATGTTGTTTACGGATTGCTGCTGACACCACTCTGGGCAGCAGGTTATTAATTCGCACAAATAATTTTTCCGGCCACCCCAGCCATGTCACGGGCTTTTCTTTTGTCAGCGTAGTTATCACTTGCTGAGCCACCCATTCTGGCGTATCGGTTTTATTTCCCAGGGCCTGATTCATATCTTTGACCCGAACATCATTACTCGCGGTCTGTGTCGCACGGGGGGCAATAAACAGTACCTTGATTTCCGTACCTTCTAACTCTCGATTCATCGCTTCACTAAAGCGATAGAGTGCCGCTTTGGTTGCGCTATACACACTGTAGCCGGGGTAACCTATCGCACCAAAAGTCGACCCGATGTTGAGAACAATACCCGGACGCCGGATCCACTGAATCGCCTTTTGGGTTAATAAAACCGGTGTAATCACATTAAGGCCGACTTCGCTTTCTATGGACTTTGCATCTCGCTGTGACAAAAATGCAAAGGTGTTGACCCCGGCATTATTGATTACGATATCAATGCCCCGCCCTTCCGTTCGCCATTGCTTGCAAGTCTGATCCAGTTCGCTCATTCCTTCAGCCGCTAATAAATCAATAACAAGGAACTGGTGCTCACTCGGACGCGGTAGGCTAGCTTTTAGCTCGTTCAGCATTGTTTCTCTCCTGCCCACCATCAATAGGTTTGCCCCTTGTTCAGCTAGTGCCAGAGCCAGAGCAGAGCCTATCCCTCCACTCGCTCCGGTCAGCAGAATGTGTTTCGCTTTCAGATCCATAGCATGCTCCTGTTGCTTTACCTGCTTATGCCGCGTTTGCTGAGATGGCGTGAACTGGCTGACTCAAGCTGTGCAACATCTCGCCATACAAACGAAAAACCATATTGGCGCCATCGATAACGGCTTGCTGATCGACCGGGTCATCTATCTTATTCATCAGGCTTTCAAATAGTTTGATATGTTCCTGATCTAACGTGCTGTGAGATGTCAGGTAAACCATGGCCTGATCGGGTAAACCTAGTGTGAATTGGATCATTGCGGCCATCTGACCACCAACACTGACACTGGTTCCTTCCAGCACCCATACCATGCCGAAAAATGCCATGGGATTACGGCGATCTATCTGGTGATACAAATACGCCACCATCAGCTCTATCGGTGTACACACCCGCCCTTCACCCTGGTTATTTTTCACTGCTTCGGCATCTGCCTGACAGGCTCTGATATCATCCAGAATCCATTCATGGTGTCCTTTTTCTTCTTCGATATATTCTGCTAACGCCTGACATAACCACTCATACTGTTCCGGTAAGCGAGAGCCGCAACCCATCAGTAATGGCACGGTATGCTTTACGTGGTGGTAAGCCTGCGTCAGGAATGCAGTATAGGTTTGCAGGGTGATCTGTCCCTGAGCACAAGCTTCAAAAACAGGGGCGCTGTACATGTAAGATTGCGCATCGGCTGTTTGCTGTTTCAGCACATTAAAAAATGAGGTGTTCTGCGACATAACATTTTCCTTTCAACAAGTCATGACAGTCTCTTGTCGTGCTGACAAACAACCATCGATATGGATATATTCGAGTGAGTATCGCTGGAATAAGCCGGTTCAAGCTCATTAGCGAAGAAGTCAGCAATGGCATCTCGCCGTGGTCGCCCGTTACTGGTCATCAGGCCGGAAATTGAAAGCAGGGGATCTGGCGATACGACAACATGTTTTATTCGCGCATAATCGGGTAATCCGGCATTCAACCGTTCAATACCGGCTTCAATCAAATCAGGCTGCGAACTAAATACCACCGCCGCCAAGGCATCTTTCCCTTCCCCTAACACCACCAATTGTTCGAGTCCGGCAATGGTCTGTGTTTCCGATTCAATCCATTCAGGCGAGATATTCCGGCCATACGCCGTGATCAGCTGGTTCTTTTTCCGGCCAGTGATATGCAGAAATTGCTGGTTATCGATATAGCCTAAATCACCGGTTGCAATCACCTCCGAAGAGCAGGTTTCACCGGCATAACCCAGCATCGCAGATCCTGCCACCATTACTTCACCGTCATCCGCAATGCTGATCTGACAGTGAGGGAGCACTCGGCCACAACTATCTGGTTTCATGGCTCCGGGGAGATTCAGGCTGACAACCGAACCACACTCTGACAGTCCATAGCCTTCGTAGGCCGGAATACCTGACTGGTGCGCCTGTTGTAGCAAAGCCGGGGAAACCTTTGCCCCGCCGACCGCGACAAATCGCAGTGGTTGGATCAGCGCCGGAGCTTGGCCAGCAATACGAATGAGCGCTGTTAACAAAGCAGGCGTTACCACTAAACTTTGCGGTTGATACTTCGCCAGAGCGTGGGCAAATACGGCTCCGTTAAACTGGCTGGATCCGGTAAGTCCCACCGCTTCACCTCGCACAATGACGCTGGTTGCACCCAGCAGCAGAGGGATATACAAACCGGTGACATTTTCAAGCAGCGTAGATAAAGGCGGCAACACCATATGACGTTCGATATCGGTACCTGAAGCCAACAGCGATGCCGATAGAGCATTGGCAACTTGTTCTAAATGCACCTGACTCAGGCACACTCCTTTGGGTTGTCCGGTTGATCCGGAGGTAAAGGTGATTTTGGCAGTTTGTGCAGGCAGCGGAGGCAAATCAGCCATTGCCTCTTGCTCAGGGCGATATTGATACAACGGCAGTCCGGCAATAGGGCTAATTGGTTTTACCTTGTGGTTCCAATCATCCAAGACGTCTTGCCAATCCCCACACACCGCATCAATCCGGGCTGAAGCTAGCAGGTGTTTCACCTGAGCGGCAGAGAAAAACATCGGCACTGGCACCAGGATGATATTAGCTTTCATTGCGGCCAGATCAGCGATAGCCCAATCGAACCCGTTCTCAGCCCGTAATGCTATGCGCTTACAACCGCTATTGATTATCTGTTGTTCGGCTCGCTCAACTTCAGCCAGTAACCGGGCGTAACTCAGCTGACAGGATTGATGCCCCTCTGCGTCGCCTTTTCCCCATTCTTCACCAAGCAAAGCAATCTGGTTTGGACGTTCAATGGCAAATCGCTGTAACGCTTCGATGATCCCTTCCATCGTTAACTCCTTCTCTCTGCATTAGTTAACGACAGTTGCTGTAACGATATATTCTGTAACGATAGGGGATTAATAGGGCGGTCCCGCCTCTCTATCTGGCGGTTCAACCGAGAAATACGATGATTTATTACTGCCAGTCCATCCTCTAAGTTTCCTGCCGAGACTCTTGGCTTACTGTGGTAATAACTGCCCCACACGGCATCGGCATCAGCGATATAAGTCGGGTCCGCATCCATCAGGGAATGCGGTCTCAGACCCATACGGTTCATCATGGCGTAAAGAGGGCCGGTCGCTGTGAAAATGCACCAGTGATACCCTTGTTCAAGAAGCAGGTGGATCATCGCGGCAAAATGTACGGGAGCCATTCCGCAAGAAAATGATGCCAATTGACCGAATTCGATGAGTGTGTCACGGGAAATCTGCTGTTGGAAGTGTGTCGACATCAACACTTCAGCGGGTTGTGAAAGATATTGTTCCAGAAACAGCGGTTCATCTTTGGCTAGACGATAGCCACAGACGGAAACCAACGCCTGCTGATCATCAAATAACGCTACCAGGTAAGGCATGAACTCACAGATTGTCGCCTGAAACGCTTGCTGATACCTGTGCGAGATATAATGTTCGATTTCCCGACGGCGCGGGTGGCTGACATCTGCAACTACTATTTCATATTGAGAAAGTACAACTTGATAGGCTTGCATGGCCATCCCCCCGAATAAGCTCTCGATAACTTAAAGCTATAGGGGGAAACTTAAGAAACCCTTAAGAGAAGAAACTTCCGACAAAAATAACGACTTAATTACAACAATGAGACGAAAAAAGCCCCGAATAAACACTTTTCACTAGAACTAGTGCAGGGCTATTCGGGGCTTTTTCGCAAAGTATCACTATAAACGAATGGTGACTCTCTTTAGCGTTGGGCTAAATGACGTTACCACATCAGATCATCAGGGATGGCGAAGTCTGCGTACGGATCATCTTCTTCCACCGTTTGCTCTTCAACAATGTTATTCAGAACAATAGACTCGTCATCACGCTGCGCTATTTTATCGGCAACGACACCAGGGATAACTTCATAGCCATCAAGGTAACGAACAATCGCCAAACGACCTTTCACGAGCTGATCTTGAATGATCTTATCAACATAAATCTTTTTAACCAGCGAACCGTCTGTAAAGTTGTAGCCAATATCGCCGTGCTTACGGTCAATACGGTTCATCTCAATAAGCTGTTTGATCTGAGATGCAAAAGCTTTCTTTTGTGCTTCTTCATCACGTTGACGGTTTAGCTCTTGATCTTGAACCAATTGCGCAGCTTTTTTTTCTTCAACAGCCGCTTTGGCCTCTCTTGCCTGAACGCGCGATTTCTTAGATGTCTTCGCCGCTTTTTTTAATTTTTTCTTGTCAACAAGACCTGCTTTCAGCATTTGCTCTTGTAAGCTTAGCTTTGCCATTTTGACTCCGTTGTGGTGACAATTTTATATCAATTGCCCCTATTATCGCTGGGGAAAGAGAAACGGGTCAAGAATACATTCAGTTCTCTACTTATAACCACGTCAAAATTCAGCGCTCTGCGAGAATTCAGGGGTGGGCTTTTAGACAGACGGTACTAATTTAGCACCGTCTTAACTTTAAAGTTGGAATGGATAAACAGAACCAAGATTAAGAATTTGAGTTAATTCATCTAAAGCACTACGAGACTCATCCAGTAATCTGGGATCAGTCAGATCGACTTCCGAGAGACTATCTCGATAATGACCATCAACCCAGATATTCAGGCGATCAAATAATTGGTCATTCATCAATGTCGACTGATTCACTGCTTTCTGCTCTTGTTCGTTAAGAACAACGCGTAATCGCAAGCATGCCGGGCCACCGCCGTTGGCCATGCTTTGCTTAAGGTCAAATACGCGAACCTGATCAATACCTTTATTCGCAGCCAGAATCTGCTCAACATGCGCCCAGACTCGCGCATTTGAACGACACTCTTCCGGGATAACTAACAAAGTCTCGCCATTAGGCAGTTCTAATAACTGCGAATTAAACAAATAGCTGGTCACTGCATCATCAATGGATACCGCGCTGGTTGGTACTTCGATAATTTTAAAGTTCCCCCCCACTTTGGACTGCAGTTCCGTATAGACAGACTGCTTATTTAAGAATGCCTGCTCATGGCAAAACAGTACATTTTTATTACCCACCGCTATAACATCATTGTGGAAAACGCCCTGATCAATGACATCTGGATTCTGCTGGGCAATAACAACATTTTTTGCTTCTAGCTGATGCAGACGCACAACGGCTTCACAGGCCTCAAACGTATGACGGGCGGGATACTTTTGCGGAGCCGGCTGGCGGCTATCAAACGCATAACGACCAAAAACAAAGAATTCTACACCTTGATCACCATATTGATGGCAAAAACGCGTGTGGTTTGCCGCACCCTCATCGCCAAAATGCTCAACCGCAGGGAGGGCATGATGATGAGCAAAATGATCAGGATCGGCAAAGGTTGCCTGCAAAATACGTCCTGTCGTTTCATGTTCGATAGAACGATGAAATTTATTGGTCAGGTTAGCCGGGGTGAAATGTACCTTTCCATCAGCGGTATCAGCTGACGGAGAAACAGTGGCCGCGTTGGCCGTCCACATACTTGATGCTGAACAGCATGCTGTCAAAACTTTCGGAGCCTGCTTCGCTGCTTGTTCAATTACACTCTTATCACTACCAGTAAAACCTAAGCGACGCAGTGTATTTACATCGGGACGTTCCTGAGGTGCTAATACACCTTGCACTAACCCCATATCGGCCAATGCTTTCATTTTCGCCAACCCTTGCTTGGCCGCCTGCTTAGGATTAGACGCATTAGCCTGGTTTTTCTCTGAGGCGACATTGCCAAAAGAGAGCCCACTGTAGTTATGAGTCGGACCAACTAACCCATCAAAATTCGCTTCACATGCTTTCATAGACATTCCATGTTTGTTCACCACCCGTTAAACATAACAAAGTATTTACATTTATGACAAGAGTCGAACAAAAAACCAATTAATTGAATAAAAGTAGATACTCATATCAAGTAAGAGCATTTTTATGCGCCTGAAAAATATAATAGTTCTATCTCCAGCTGCTTATTAGTACCTAAACACAGATGTTTTAACGAGTTCAGTCACCATAAACTAAACACATAATTAGTCAGTTTGAAATTGAAAAAGCCGCTCATCAGATGGCCGACTTTTTCTGATTATGGGTGATTGATCCGTTTTGAAAGCATTTATTACAATGATATTCTGGATAAATTCCATGTTCTCAACGCCGCGGACCTGTTATTGTCACAATTACGGTTTGACGTACCAGAAAGCTGGACAATACAGTCAAATAAAGAATTGAGCTGACTAAAAAGACAGCGTTTTAGAAGAGTATTAATTATCACTATACGTGACAGCTCATGGATCCAGCGGTAGACCTATTGCCTTGAAGACTATTATGTTCTGGATTTGCTGTATCTTATTATCAGCCAGCGCTATTGCGTTGACTGATAGTGAAGAGTTAAAGCAAATCAACAAAGTCGCACAATTTTACGGGGAACGTGCTGGAAAGCGTGTGAATGCGTGGCACCAGCTGATCAATAACGTTGCGACCAATGACGAAAATACCAAACTCGCAGAGGTTAATAGCTTCTTTAATCAACTGACCTTTATCGATGACATCAAGTTATGGGGTAAAACCGACTACTGGGCCACCCCGCTAGAATTTCTTGGTGCGGCGGCTGGTGACTGTGAAGACTTTAGTATTGCAAAATACTTCACACTTCGTGAACTTGGCATTGCCGATAACAAACTCAGACTGGTATATGTAAAAGCAATTAAATTAAATCAGTTTCATATGGTGGTAGCCTACTACCCTACCCCGTCAGCTGTACCTTTACTACTTGATAACTTAGACGGTGAAATCAAGCCCGCCAATGAGCGCCCGGATCTACTGCCTATTTACAGTTTTAACGGTAGTAAACTCTGGCTGATGAAACAAAAAGGACAAGGACAGTTAGCGGGGAAATCTTCCCGTTTAAGTTTGTGGAACGATTTACGCCAGCGTTCAAGCCAAATTCAACTACACCGACCAAACATTAACTTTGATAAGTGATCACAATGACACTATACAGACAACTTTTAATATGGATGCTAGTTGTATTTTTTGCACTCATCACCTCCGTATTTGTTATCCAGTTTCATACCACGCGAGACTTTCTTCGCGAACAGCAATCGACTGAAATGGATAACGCCATCAGTGCTGTGGGTATGGCGCTGTCACCTTATCTGGAAGCTGACGATAAGGTTTCAGCCGAGTCCGTTATCAACGCGACCTTCGACGGTAGCTTCTACAGTGAAGTCAACCTGAAAATGTTGCAAGATAATAGTGAGTTGAAGCGTACTTATCCATCAGCAATCTCGGGCGTACCTGCATGGTTTCGCAATGCTATTGTCATTCAGCCTATAACTAGATCCACCACACTGACGAGTGGCTGGATGCAACTGGCAACTCTTTCTGTTACCAGTAGCCCTGCTCATGCTTATATCCAACTCTGGAAAGCAACCGTGCAGCTGGTTATTGGTTTTCTACTGACCTTCCTGTTTGGTGCTGTGGTACTGGCGATTATCCTGTCGAAAGTCTTAAAGCCATTACAATCGATTCAGCGCCGCGCCAGAGAAATGTCTGACAACCAATTTGGTCAGCCTTTATCTGTTCCCCGTACTCGTGAGCTGAGTGATGTGGTTCTCGCCTTTAATTCCATGAGTAATCAGCTTAAAATACATTTTGAACAGCAAGCTCAGGAAGCCGACAAACTCCGAATCCGCGCCTATCAGGATCCTGTTTCTGGCCTGGCAAACCGTAGCTACTTAATGACCCAGCTCGGTTCCTGGCTCTCTATCCCTTCTGATGGCGGTGTCGCACTATTAAAAGTTGACCAGATCCCCGACTGCTATACCCAAAAAGGCTATGAAGCGGGAGATCTATTCGTACAGAAACTCGCGAGCAGGCTACAAGATCTGGCAACCGATGATTACACCATCGCCCGTCTGAACCAATCCGAATTTATGCTCATTGCCCCGAATATTACGGCGTCAGAGCTTAAAATGATTGGCCGCTCAATGCTGAACATGACCTCAGACAGCCAAAGTGACCCATTAGATGTTGCTCCTGTACAAGCCGCTGTAGGTTTGGTTATGCGTCGTGAAAATGACAATATCACCACCATTCTGGCTCAGGCTGATAACGCCTTAATGCAGGCAAAACATCAAGCTGAAGAGCCATTGACACTGTTTGATATCGTACAACCATCAGCGCAGAGTAAACTGCAGTCTGCAATGGGTAAACAGCAATGGAAAGCAGTAGTAGAAGAAGCGATTGCCGATAAACAGTTCAAGTTTAACTTTCAAAAAGCCGTCGACCATAAGGGTGCTCCTCTGCACCAGGAAGTCTTTGCCTATATTGAGAAAGGTAATCAACGTTATTCCGCAGGCCAGTTCCTAGGCGCTATTGAACAGCTAAACGCGGGTGCTCCACTGGATATGCACATTCTTGAGCAACTGTTCGATAAACTTGCAGCCAACCCTGATCTGGGACCAATTGCCGTTAACATTACCCAAAACAGTGTCAACGATACTGGCTTCATGCGCTGGTTATCGAACAAGATGCAATCCTATCAGGCTCTGAACAGCCGCATCCTGTTTGAGTTACCCGAAATTTGTTTCATCAAAAACAGCGATGATGCCGGCCTGTTATGCGAGATCATTCATCAGAATAACTTCCGTTTTGGTATTGATAACTTTGGCCACAACTTCAGCTCAATTGGCTATCTCAGCAAATTCCGTCCGGCTTATGTCAAACTGGATTTCGCTTACACCAATCAAATTGATAACCAGATCAAAGCAGACGTGCTGGCTTCCATTACCCGTACGGCTAATAATTTGTCGATCACAACCATCGCATCCAGGGTGGAAACAATGAGCCAGCAAGAGAAACTGGCAGAATTAATGGTTAGAGGCTTCCAGGGCTATGTCGTCGATAAGATGAATAACGAAAAGACGGGATATACCCAATTGCCCCAGTAACTGGTGGGTAATTGGGTTTTCTCCCAACCGGGATAGTTATCAGCCTATTCGCAGGGCGTATTAACGTCTGTTTCGTCCAAAAGTTATCCCCTCAATTACCCACCAATATTGTGGATAAGTCATCAGATGCTACATATCCCATTCCACAACGTGCCCTTCATCATAGACACCGTCACTGTAGGCCGGTGTGTAATTAATGAAGATATTATTTTTTTCGATTGGCACCTGTTCAGCGACAGTGTTAGCGATTAGCTCTAACATCGCCATAATCTGATCTTCGGTATTAAAATTGGGTGCGATAAGATCGATCAACAAAGGATGGGTATTAATCGGCTGAACATGGGTTACTTTACCGCCATGTGAATAGTGGCCCGCAGACAAATATTCCCAGGTGATCATAATATGATGAGGTTCAATGTCGGTCGCATCTGATACTGCCTGCGATAGACTACACACTACCTGAGAAACATCTACGTCATGGTCAAATGGAAGCGATTTCACTCTGATCAACGGCATACTCTTTCTCCCTTTACAGCTTCATACTAGTGCTTACTGTGCTATGTCAGCAGTACTGATCCAACAACTTTCTCGCAGTACAAAACATGCCATGGTTATTATCCCGGTTGGTATTAGTTAGCCTAGTGAATATTTGAGAGCCTAGCCTATCTTAATAATAAGACAATCATAAAAAAGTGCATACAGACTTTTGCTTATATAACAAAAAAACACCTGCAAGTTTGCAGGCGTTTTTTTGAATAAGAGTCATTAAAGCGACTAGCTCATCACAAGACAAGCCTCATCGAGTTACATTTCATCATGACATTCATCTCCACCACAGCACGGGTTAATAACCCGTTCTGCACAGATATCTGGCTCGATATGAATGATCACATCAACCACTTCATCAATTTGTTTTAAGATATGGCTCTTAAAGTTTTCAGTGATAGTATGGGCCTTTTCGACACTCATCTCCGGATCCACCAGCAGGTGAAAGTCTAACAAAATCATACTGCCAGTACGGCGGCTACGAATGGCGTGAACTTCACGAATATCACGTTCCTGCTTCGCATAACGCTGAATTTTAGCTTCAATCTCACTGTCTGCTTCTGCTTCAGTGATTTCCACTATTGCAGGCCACAATATCTCAAAGGCCGCTTTCAATATCATTGCGGTAACCAGCAAGGCTGCGATCTGATCAAGATAATGCAAATCAGGCACAAAGTAGTTTGCAATAACGGCGATAGCGACAGGTAGTGAACTCAATGCATCTGAGCGGTGGTGCCAAGCATTAGCATATAAAGCACGACTATTAATCTTCTTAGACTGAATCACCGTCCAGCGATACAGGACTTCTTTCACCAGAATAGATGCAACAGCCGCCCAAAACGCCAGCATTCCAGGCGTAGTATTTGATTCATGGCCAATTGAGTCAATAGAATTCCAACCAATCCCGATCCCGACAATAGCAAGCAGTACACCAATAAATATATTGGTCAGGGTTTCAAAACGTCCATGCCCGTATGGGTGCTCTTTATCTGCAGGCGCGGTCCAGTACCTTGAACCAATCAAGATTGCCGTATCAGTCACTAAATCTGAAAAACTATGGACACCATCGGCAATTAAGGCCTGACTGCCTGTCAGTTTACCCACAGTGATTTTTAACAGTGCCAAAGCAACGTTAGCGATTGCTCCAACCCAAGTGGCTTTCTGGATCAATTTTACCGGTGTATCTGACATAAATTCCACTCAAAACAACCCATTACAATAATGTACTCAAACTACTTCACTATGATATCCGATTTACACATCCATTACTTGCTCAAATATTTAGCTCAACCCGACAGTCATCATACTATTCAGAGGGGCTGTCATATCTTTATCCTGACTTCGGTTCCAACTGACCGTATACACAAACCACTTCAAGATGCTCGTTTCATTAAGAATTACTTGGCTGCCAGGCAAGGCGCTGATTTGAAGACATAGTTGCTCTACGCCAAAAAGAAGCAACCCAGCACACCAGACAAGTGAACTCGCCCTTCGGGAGTGATTCAGAAAGCCCATTTCGGTGGCAAATAGCGTTGAAAAGGATCCCCCGTTCCTACCGTTATTTTCCTTCAACCGAACTTGTTGATATCACTCTGAATCCTGCATCTTTAACTAGTTTTGATATATATACCCAGTAAGCTCTCACTGAACTCAGACTATTGAGAAGGCTTGAAGGAAATATAACCAACCAAAAACAAACTAGCCCTTTAGTATTACCTCCAGTGCTTATCAACAAATACGCAAACAATATAATTAGCGACTCACATCTTGCAAAAAAAACCGCAGCAAAATCTGAACAACAATGAAACAAAAGCTAAATGACATTAGAGCATTACATCTATAAATCAAGCATCGAACGATATATATGCTTTAAATCACCATAACTGCAGTCAAATAAACCCTCCAACACTGCGTACTTGAGATCCAGATCACACAATCAACAGAAACAAAGAATAACTCTCCAAATGAAAAAGTATTTATTACATAATGTCTAAGTCGTCAATACGAAGGTATTTATTCATTAAGAAAGGATTTTTATGAGAAATATTACCGAATTTATTGAACAACTTGAAAGTGGAAAACACCATTTCAGCATCTGGGCATATTCCAGTAAAGGTCATTACTGTCGATTTGGCCCTCAAAGTAATAAATGGCATACACCTCAACTACTAAAAGCAATTGAACAGCATTTACAAGTTATTGTAGAAATGCATAACGATGAAATTGATGATGCTTTTCTCTTGTTACCTGAAGTACATATGGCAATACCAGTCAATTTCCATGATGGTCATATTTCCTCAATAGATATGACACAGGCAGCATAATAAGTGCGCTTCTATGCGATCTTTATTGGTTTAGGTATCAAAAACGATTAAGAAAAAACTATGGCTAGGTTATTTCTGAATTGCCCTAATCAATAAATATGTAAAAAACAGACCTCTTGGGTCTGTTTTTTTACAAGCATTTTATATAAACCTTATTAACAAGGTGTTAAACAGCAACCTGAACGTTACTTATTATCACATATAAAACACGTTTTATATGGGTGAGGGTTTTAGATTTTATAATATTTTACATGCATTTGTTCTATCATTTTAAAATGATGAGTTATTATTGTTTTTTATCACCGAGACGATGAAAACAATATTGGGTAACTATTGAGTTCTCAAAAAAAGCTTACCGATGTCACATATTTTGAATAACGATAATGAATTAAAATTGTAATATATTCCTATCCTTCCATAATAGTAATACGTCAATACAAAGATATTGATTTAATAAAAAGGACTTTTTATGAAAAATATTACTGATTTTATCGAGCAGCTTGAAAGTGGAAAACACCATTTCAGCATCTGGGTATATTCTAGTAAAGGTCATTATAGTCAGTTTGGCACTCAAGTAAGTAAACAATGTACAACCCAACTACAAGAAGCAATTGTTCAGCGCTTGCAAGTCATTGTAAAAATGCATAATGATAGCGCTTTTCTTTTGTTACCTGAAGTACAGATGGTAGTACCAGTAAATTTTCATGATAGTCAAATTTTCTCAATGGATATGATACAAGCCGCATAATCAATATGCTCGCTTTCTTTATATTTTTAGGTATCAATAACGATTAAGAAAAAAACAGGCTAGGTTTTTTCTGAGTTTCCTAATAATAGAGATTATAAATAAACAGACCCTTCGGGGTCTGTTTTTATTAACAAGCAATTTACATATTCTCATTCGAGAGCAATTTATAAATAATCAATTGTCATTATATTGGTAATTAGTTTTCACATATTCATTCACTTTTCATTATGAGAAATTTAATTCGCCAAATTGAAAACTATTTCCTAAGATTCATATAACTTCTTACAGTGGATATGCACGCTTACGCACAGCCACTGAATTTATATAGCCAGGCAAAAAAGCTACCATTCAGGTAGCTTGATTTGATTCCAATATTTCCAGTTGTATTCACACCAAACGGCATTATCCATCGTTCATTTTGCTAGTAACGACTGAAACTGAGTATCTAACTGTCTGAGTTTGAGGGTTGCAAAATGTATATCACGCTGCGAACACCTTCTTTGCAAGCTTTATTTCCTGCATCCCAGCCTTCGTTAAATCGGGTGTCACTGCCATCGAACGTCTCATCTTTCAGGAAATCCATTCCCGCCTGCCCTTTGGCGTTCAAGGCACTTTCACAGCCCTGGTTATAACCGTAATGATAGATACTGTCATATTCCACATTACTCACATATTCTCTAGGGAAGAAACGGTAGTCTTCATAATCCGCACTGGTACAACTGATGGCCGACAATGAGAGCATTGCGATAATGGTCAATCTTGCCTTCATAGTTATTCCTACTCCTGAGTTCTAATTATTATTGTTCGTCTTTAAGTCTAGACAAAGCTGCACCAGTTGTTTGAATCCTTCATGAAAACCCACCACACATTGTAGCTAACCAATTAAAAATAAACACATTTTACCTTATTATGTTCAACTAAAGCGGTTTGCTATATTAATACCGATTTTTGAATTCATTCAGGCATATACCCAAACCACCTCAAGATGCAGAGTTCAGCGAGAATTCATGGGCTTTTAGGCAAGGCAGCCATTTGAGTGAATAGTGGTTCTATTTAGAGAATGGCCAACACAGAATAAAAGCCAATGAAACTCGCCCTTTGGGAGCTCCTCTGGAAAATCACTTCTTCACAAAATGTGTTTGAAAGGGAATGCCATTCCTGCATACATTTCATTCGAATTGAGTTCCCAGAGGAAGCTCTGAATCTCGCATCTTGAGGTAGTTTGGGTATAGACTTGAGCCAGTCACTTAAGTCCAGCAAAATACAATTTTAATGATTGGTTTCCTGAGGAACATGTAACGAATGGAACGTATCGAGCAGTATTTAAAAGAATACGTACAACAGATGATGACAACCGATCCCGCTCATGATCTTAGCCACATTGAGCGGGTTGTACTGGCCGCTAAGCAATTTGCCCATCAGGAAAGTGCCAAGCTTGAAGTTATCATTCCTGCAGCCTGGTTACACGATTGTGTTTCACTGGCAAAGGATCACCCTCAGCGTCATTGTGCATCACGCTTAGCGGCAAAAGAAGCCATCCGATTTTTGCGCTCTGTGGATTATCCAGAACAGTACTATGCTGAGATCGAACACGCCATAGAGGCACATAGCTACAGTGCAAACATTTCGGTAAGAACGTTAGAAGCCGCCATAGTGCAAGATGCTGATCGTATTGATGCCTTAGGAGCGATAGGTATTGCGCGCTGTATTCAGGTCGGTACTTCTTTTAAGGCAAGCCTGTATTCGGATGAGGACCCTTTTTGTGAAACACGTACTTATAACGATAAGCTATTCACGGTTGATCACTTCTACACCAAGCTGTTTAAATTGCAGGATACGATGAACACCCCAGCGGCAAGACAAGAGGCGCTTAAACGAACTGAGTATATGAAAGGCTTTTTGACGCAGTTACGTCATGAAATCCAAGGCTAGAAAAGATAAAGGCCGCAGATACGGCCTCTCTTAACACGAAAACAGTTAATACGAAAACAGCGGCTGTGAAGACATCCTGATTAGTTGTCTAGTACAGCGTTAAAACGCTCGAAGCCTTTTTCAAGATCGCGGATCAGATCTTCAGCGTCTTCTAAACCGATATGAAGACGCAGCATCGGGCCTGCAAAGTCTTTCTTCTTCGCTGTACGCAACGAATTGATATTCTCATTCGCCAGGATCAGGCTTTCAAATCCACCCCATGAGTAACCCATGCTGAAATGTTCCATTCCATCAAGCAAAGCCGTTAAGGCTTGGGTATTTCCTCGTTTTAAAACCAAAGAAAATAGCCCGTTGCAACCTTTGAAGTCACGCTTGTAGAACTCATGCCCTTCACAGCTTTCAAAAGCCGGGTGACGTACGTGATCAACTTCTTCACGTTCTGACAGCCACTGAGCAATCTTAAGACTATTTTGCTCATGTTGCCTCAAGCGTACTCCAAGCGTGCGCAATCCGCGCATGGCGAGATACACGTCATCCGGAGAAGTACACTGCCCCATAAGGTAACTGCCTTCACGCAGCTGATCCCAGCAACGTTCATTGGCAGTCGCTGTACCCAGCATGACATCTGAATGGCCAACGATGTATTTCGTTGCCGCTTGAATTGAAATATCGACACCATGCTCAAAAGGCTGAAAGTTAATTGGAGATGCCCAGGTATTGTCCAACATGACAACCAGATCCTGCTCATGGGCAATGCGTGCAAGCGTCGGTACATCTTGCACTTCCATCGTAATAGAGCAAGGGGATTCAAGAAAGAGTACAGTGGTATTCGGGCGGATCAGATCTCGAATACCTTCGCCGATCATTGGGTCATAATAGGTGGTTTCCACCCCCATTTTATCCAGGATCTTGTCGCAAAAATCACGCGTTGGCTCGTAGGCACCGTCAACCATCAGAATATGATCGCCGGTTTTCACAAATGACAGAATCGCGTTAGAAATCGCCGCGGTACCACATGGATACAAAGCACAACCAACACCACCTTCCAGTTCAACCATCGCATCTTGAAAAGCGAAATGGGTATTGGTGCCCCGGCGACCATAAAACAATTCTTTATTGGCGCGATTGGCCGTTGCATGCTTCATCTCTTTGACAGAATCAAAAACAATCGTCGATGCACGGCTTACGGGGGGGTTGACCAAATGCTGAGTCCACTTCTTCGAGCGCCCAGCGGTGACAATTTTTGTATCTAGTTTTTTTTTATCCATGATAAACCCAAATATCCTTTTAAGTTTTACTTGTACTGCAAAGCATTGCTATGACTGCGACGTTAACATACTTAACCAGCTATTGGGTATATAACCATGTTCTATTTTACTGCGACAAAACTTGTTCTAAATTCACGAGATGTGGCCCCTTCACTCATTGCTTCATAGTCTAACTGAATGGTTTGAGGGTCGATCATCTCTAAATGAGCACGATAATTCAGACAAGCTCGCATGATCTCAGTATCACTGGCTACCTTAGCCGTTAACATGGTGAGTAATAACGCCTTATAGGCATAGTGACGGTGTAACATAAAAGCGAGTTCCACTGAACATGGCTTGCCACCATGCGGCCTTAGTACCTGCAAAGCCTGCTTTTTGGGGTAGAGCTGAAAAACATTATGATTAATACTATTTGCTCGTTTTATCATATTCCGGATCTCACACCGTGAAATCGGGCTATAACACGTACGGCAATCATCACCTGCGACACCTTTAAGATACTCTTTATGCAATGGGGTCAACTGTCCATCCTGACTGGGCAGACTCAAAAAGATGATGTCTTCATAATCATCACCAAGGGTCTGAAAGATGCCTCGGGTCTGCGCGGTAAACCCTTTGCTTAACAGACAATCAATTGCCTTTAAGCCCGCAAGGTATTGGGCCAGTATTGGCATCATGACCAAATGCATATTTTGCTCAGTCATCATGGAGGGTGATTGAAGCGATGTTTGGGACGGTAACAGAAGATGTAATTGTGTTTCGACAAACTGAACAATTTGATGATTTAACTTCATTTCTGCGTCATACATAATGCCGCCCTCATAAGTTATCAATTATATAGTTTTTCCCTACACACAATGAACGCAAGCAATAATAATGCCCATATTTTCAGACCTGCACTGCTGCATTTACGGATAACAAAGCCTTAACCGTCTCATTTTGCGAATACATATGCAAAGCAAATTAAACATCCGCTGATGCCAGTCTTCGTTAATACAAATAAAGACCACCTTAATAGCGGTCCTTTTATGCCGATTATAGACATTCACAACGGGAAGCCGAGCCAATAACAACCAAGGTCATAATGGCAATTAGCTATATTCAGTGGAAGACATGCTTTATCGCATGACTCCCACTGACTGATCGCCTTATGGCTCTTCTGATATCGGTTTTGGCAGGTAATGTTCTGGTCGCAGACCAAACAGTTCAGGTAACGTCGTACCCACGGAAATCGATGACCAGGTACCTGTAACAATTCCGATGAACATAGCAATCGCGAACCCCTCTAACGGCCCGCCACCAAGAAGCCATAATGCACCGACTGTCATTAGTGTTGTCCCCGAGGTCACCATGGTGCGGGAGAATGTTGCCTTAATGGCATGGTTATTAATTTCCTCAATAGAACACTTCGGTTTAGCAATCAGCAATTCGCGAATACGGTCGGCAATGATGATCGAGTCATTCAGCGAATAGCCAAGAATGGCTAATACGGCCGCGAGTACGGTGAGGTTAAACTCCATTTGGGTTGCGGCAAAAAAGCCCAGTACAAACAACACATCATGAGCCAACGCAAACAATGAACCTGAAGCCAGACGCCACTCAAAACGATAACTCAGATAACCTAAAATACACAGCATAGAGACGAGCAAAGCTAAACCGCCCTGCTCTGCCAGTTCTTGACCAACCTGCGGACCCACGATACTGGTATTCAATACCTGGATATCGCTTACTAATGGCGACAGCATCTGCGGGATCGGAGGTAACTCTGCCCCAACGGCGGGAACGGCATAACGCAGCACCCATCGACCGGGTTCGCCTGCCGCAATCACGGTGACATCTTGTTTCAATCCTGCCTTTAACAGCGGCTCGATTTCACTACTGGTAATGTTACTATTCAGCTGAATTTCACTGACCACCCCACCGGTAAAATCAAGGCCCCAGTTCAACCCTTTGCTGGCGATAAGAAAGATAGAAATAACCATAAGCAGTACTGAGACGACACTGGTGAAATGGCGCCATGTTGTTGCGTTTTTCATATTAATAATCATGGCTCTATACCCTAACGTTTCGACGAAGATCACGGCCCCACACCAGATTGATCATGGCGCGAGAAGCAAAAATACCGGTAAACATACTGGTTAACAGACCCAAACCTAAAGTCAACGCAAACCCCTGAATCGGACCGTTACCAATGGCGTAAAGCACGACAGCGGTGATCATGGTCGTAAAATTCGCATCGAAAATTGTGCCGATAGCACTGCTAAAGCCACGGTCAATTGCCTGAGCAAAACTGCGCCCTTCTTTCAACTTATCTTTAATACGTTCAAAAATGAGCACGTTGGTATCAACCGCCATACCGACAGTAAGTACTAACCCCGCGATACCGGGTAAAGTCAGCACTGCGCCTGGGATCAAAGCGAGTAAGCCGAACAACATGATCATATTGGTGATCAACGCCACATTCGCCACCCAACCTAAGCGGCGATACCACACAGCCATAAACAAAAGTGTCACACCTAGCCCCAGCCCCAGAGCAGCAAAGCCATTCTCGATATTTTCAGCACCTAATGTCGGGCCTATGGTACGTTCTTCAACAACCGTAACAGGCGCAGTTAACGAGCCAGCACGAAGTAGCAATGCCAATTCCTGCGCATCTGCCATTGAACCGGCCCCGGTAATACGAAAACGCATACCTAACTGTGACTGAATCGTCGCAACACTGATAATTTCATGGGATTGAGAAGTCTCTCCCTTGCTGTCACGGCTGTATTCACTGTATGACGTCGCCATCGGCTTGCCGATATTATGGCGGGAAAAGTCAGACATTATCTTGCCACCCGAACTATCGAGGGTGATGTTCACCTCAGCCATTCCCATCTCGCCGAAACTAGCACGGGCGTCAATGATATGGTCGCCAGCCAGAATAGGGTTACGTCCCACTCGAACGGGTTGCCCCTGCTGGTTTTTCAGTTCCATGGTACTGCCACTACCTTGCTCTTTCACGGCATAGAACGCCAGACTGGCAGTTGCACCTATCACGTTTTTAGCTGCAGCTGGATCTTGTACACCCGGCAACTCGATACGAATACGGTGCTCACCCTGTCGCTGTACTAACGCTTCGGTGATCCCCAACTCTTCGATACGGCTTCGCATAATTTGCAGGTTCTGTTGAACCGTCAGGTTGCGCAGCGCTGTTTTTTCCGAATCTTTTAGCGACAGATCAATATTGCCATTATTGCCTTTGGTCACTTGCCACTGAGGATATTGAGTCCTAATGAATTTACGAACCGTCTTGTTTACCTCTGAGCTGGCAGTCTCTGAAACCGGCAACCTTACCTGCAACTTTTCTGCTTTTACTTGTTCCACCCGAACGGCACGAATGCTTGCCTGACGGAATAACTGACGCAATTCATCTGTTAGCTGCTCACCTTGTGCCTTGTAGACTTGGTCGACGTCAACATCAAGCAGAAACTGCACACCTCCTCGAAGATCCAACCCCAGCTTGATCGGTTCGAATCCCATATTTTGCAGCCATAACGGTGCAGCCGGTTCCAATGCCAATGTCAAACCAGACGGATCTTGAACCATTTCAGAGAGGGTTGCTTTCGCAGCTGTCTGCTGATTTTCATCTTGCAGCACAACAACCGTTTTATCTGCGCGCTGATCAATGCGCTTAACATTGATCCCTTTTCCTTCTAACTGGTGCTGCATGGCTAAAGGTGATGGGATAACACCGCCTTTAGATCCAATCTGTATGGCAGCATCTTCGCCATACCAGGTCGGAATGGCACTCAGTAGCATTACAAATACCATCACTATCAGCACTGCATATTTCCAGGCCGAATAGTGGTTGAATATCTTGGTGTTTTTCTGTTTTCTCATTATCAAATCGCCATCTAACTCACCCGCTCAATAATGGCTACCAAGCCATTTGTGAACTCGTGATCTATGGATTTAAATACCTAAGCAACATGAACAGAAACGTTAATGCGGGGGAAATAACGTGGTTATTAATTTGCTTTCCCGCATTATTCTGATCTATGTGCCATAAAGATCTGATGATATGTGAGTGCAACATAGAGCAATGCTATATATAAGCAGAGCAGTACAGGGCACAGTCACAGATTTTCAGAGCAGTGATCGATTAGGCGTGAGAAAGCTGATGCTGGTATCGCGTATGGACGAGATTACTCTCTTTCCAGCCGGATATTCGTGAAGAGGGAGGATTCGTGTTCAACATCCAGTTAAGAGACTCACTGAAGCGCTCCGTATAACCAATCATCATAATGGGTGCAGGAGGAACAGGCAGTTCGATTGCTAACTGATAACAAGGCTGTACTTCTTCAGGATCATGACGGCTAAGACTGGCCTGTCTGGAAGAATTTGTCAGTCCTAGATGATAGGTATGTCCTTGTGATGAATGTTGCTCACCTTGCTTTTTTTCAACCGATTGAGAGAGATTCCAGATAAGTGCGTTATTGCCATCATCCTGGATTTTCTGACTCGTCGAAAAATGTGCTTTGGCAAAGAGAGGATGGAGGTTCAGCGATTCATTGATTTGCTGCGTTACCGTGGCAGGTAACACATCTGCTCGTTGTAAATCACCGGCTGTAGATAAAGAACTGATGTCAGCTTTCGTCAGGTGTGCGTCAGCGTGGGCAAAAGAAGCGGCCCCGAGACATATCACCATCATTAATGCACGAAATAAATTTGCCAACATAGTTATCAAATCAACACAAGGTTAAAAAACCAAAACTGAGAGCGATGCATCATAAGGTTCTCTTACAAGCGTTACAAGCGATTATTCCAATAACCTCAGATTTACTGTACTGAATCAAACACGAGACAGCGCTCTAAACCACTATTTATTCAAATGGGTACCTTGATTAAAAGCCGCTGAATTCTCGCTGAACGCTACATCTTGAGATAGATTGGGTATATATTGCTGTAATCAAAATAAATACAAAACAGGGAAGCAATTATAATGACTCAGCAAAATATCGCATTTATCGGACTAGGTACTATGGGCTTCCCAATGGCAGGTCACCTTGCCGACGCTGGCCATAATGTTACTGTCTATAACCGTACGACAGCAACAGCGGAAAAGTGGCTTAAAAGCCATAACGGCCAACTGGCACTGACTCCGGCCGAAGCGGCAAAAGAGGCTGATTTTGTTTTTACCTGTGTCGGTAATGACAGCGATGTTCGCCAGGTGTATACCAGTGAAAATGGTATTCTATCGGCAATTAAATCCGGTACGATCCTGATTGATAACACCACGGCATCCGCAGAAGTTGCACGTGAAGTGGCAGAAGCAGCCAAAGCTATTCAAGCCGATTTCCTTGATGCGCCGGTCTCTGGTGGTGAAGCTGGCGCAGTGAACGGGTGCCTGACGGTAATGATCGGTGGAAACGCTGATGTTTTTGAAAAAGCCAAGCCTGTTATTGATAGCTATGCCAAAGCCAGCACCTTAATGGGTGATGTTGGCTACGGTCAAATTACCAAGATGGCAAATCAACTTTGTATTGCTGGCATACTGCAAGGTCTGTCAGAAGCGATTACTCTGGCAAAGTCTGCCGGATTGGATATTGAAAAGATGACCGATGTACTGAAACACGGTGCGGCAGGATCATGGCAGCTGGAAAATCGTGCCGTCACGATGGCGCAGGACAAGTTTGATTTTGGTTTCGCCATTGATTGGATGCGTAAAGATCTAGGTATCTGCTTTGATGCAGCAGAGAAACTGGGTGTTGAGCTACCACTGGCTAAACAAGTCGATGAAAAGTACGCCGAGCTACAACAACGCGGTCTTAACCGCGCCGATACCTCAGTCTTGATTAAGCAGTTTGATCAACAATAAGCATGGTCAATACCATTATGTTCAAAACAAAGAGGCATTTCTTGCCTCTTTGTTTTCTACTCAGTAAAAAAAACTTGAAATAACCGATCCCAGGCCTCTTGTTTCGCTTCCCTTTCTCGCATGATCTCACTGCTGGGTTCGAACCCGGGATCAACCACTCTTGTCGCCTTATCCTGTTCAGTAGAAGCCTGTAAAATCCACTCATCCATTGTCGTTTGATTTGCCGGAAGCTCCGTAACAGGAATATCTATAGTGTCTGTTCCTGTGGATAGTAAAGGCAGTTGTGATAAAAACAGGGGGTCAGTCTCTGCCTGTAAGCCAAAAGAGCTCCACACAAAAAGCCCGAAAACGAGTATCCGCATATTTATCACTAATCTTGATTGGAGTTTACCGGAAGTATAGCAACAATCGAACACCATTCAATACAAGGGTAATAAAAAGCCGTCATTATAAACGACGGCTTAAATGGCAGTTCATGATCAATAGCTCCTCCGAAGGAGCTATAACAGATGAGTAAAATTATAGCGTAATAAAAATACCTGCTAACGCGGCACTCATTAAGTTAGCCAGGGTTGCAGCCAATACCGCTTTAAAGCCAAGGTTTGCGACATCACCACGACGCTCTGGTGCCATCACCCCGATAGAACCAATCTGAATCGCAATCGAGCCAATATTAGCAAAACCACAAAGAGCAAAAGTAATAATAATCTGGCTCTGGGATGAAAGGGTTTCTTTCACGTTAACGAAATCAAGGAATGCGACAAATTCATTCAGGATCAGTTTCTGACCAATGAACCCACCCGCTTGCAGCATTTCACTCGCAGGTACGCCAATCACGAAGGCTAATGGCGAGAAGATATAACCCAGAACACCTTGCAGTGTCAGGTTGCTCATACCAAACCATTCACCAACCATTTCAAAGCCGGCATTCGCCATTGCGATAACACTGACAAAAGCAATCAGCATAGTACCGATAGCGACCGCAACTTTCATGCCGTTCATGGCACCCGCAGCCAGTGCATCGATTGCATTACTATGATCGCTGGTTGCCATTTCAATATCTGTTTGCTCAACGGCAACGTTTTGCTCGGGAACCAGAATCTTAGCCATAAGCAAACTACCCGGTGCGGCCATGAAACTTGCAGCAATCAGATATTTTAAATCAACACCAAGGCCAGCATAACCCCCTAGCACACTGCCCGCGACGGAAGCCATACCACCCGTCATTACGGCAAAGAGTTCTGAACGGGTCATTTGAGGAAGAAAAGGTTTAACCAGAAGCGGAGATTCGCCTTGAGAAAGGAAGATATTGCCCGTAGCAACTAATGACTCTGCACGGCTGGTACCCAGAAACTTCTGGATGCCACCACCGATCACCTTAATCACCCATTGCATCACGCCAAGGTGATAAAGAAGAGAAATTAAAGCACTGATAAAGATAACAAGAGGAAGGACGCGAACTGCGAAAATGAAACCGGACGTTGCAAGATCACCAAACAGGAACTTGATCCCTTCATCGGCAAACCCCAGTACGCTGGCGATACCACGACTCATCGACCCCAGCATCTTTTGCCCAACGGGTATATACAGTACCAAAGCGGCAAAACTTGCTTGCAAGAACAAGGCTCCGCCAACGGTACGCCAGTTAATCGCTTTACGGTTCTCAGAAAATACCCAAGCGCACACTACCAGTACCAAAATACCGGCCAAACTAATTAACAACTGCATTATTTCGTCCTACTGCTTTTCTTAAATGGATGTCGAAAAATGAAGGTGTTACTGCTTGTTGCCATTGGGGAACATAAGCTTTCGGGGAAAAAGCAAAATAGGAAGGATCCAAGCAATAAAGCTTAGACAATAAGGATCTGTCCGCCCAAACAAACAACATACAAGTCACCTTGATAACAAGCTAAAAGTCATGCCGGTCCAACTCCGTGGGTCGTTCACATTTCCATGGTGACAGCTTGTAACTAAGGTGGCTGAACTCAATGGTTCTGGCCGGGAGCGGAGTATATAGAGATGTAGATCACATTAACAACCCTGATTATAGTTTTTAATGTGATCTGGATTCGAATGGATAGTTTGCAAGCAGATATAAGGCAATAAGCTCAATCTTTGACTTTTCGCATACGACGTTACTATTTCGTTTTGAAATTCCATATAGCGCAAAAAGGGAGAAAGGGATTACAGTTTGTCTAAATTTGGGTATAGCTTTGATTCTGAATATAAAAAACAACATAGTGTCGAAAAGTCTACGGTTAAAATTGACAGTTCACAGTAGCAAGGCATTATTGTACACAACATCATAAATAGCCGATTTTGCTGAAGTCATTCTCGCTGATGCTGAATGTGCTGTTATGTAAGCAGTAATAATTGAAGATAATCGCTATTATTCCAGTTAAGGGCATTTTTACTATGGCAGGAATCCACTTCCCCACCACTTTGCTTACCGGTATCAAAATCACCGGGGTAAGTGCTGCTATCATGTTCACCAGCTTGAATACAATCAGCCTCGCACACGCCAATCAGTATGTATCAGAGCTCAAGCTACTGAACTACACCGACTCCTATGGCAATGTCACGCTCCGTAATACCACAAATATTGAGCTGCCAGATCCTATGGTGGTTAATGGAAACCTGAATTTAGAGAACAGCCGTATCCAGCGCCTGCCCAAAAAACTCATCGTAAAAGGAAACCTCAACCTGGCTTACAGCTCAGTGACTCGGCTTCCCCTGTCATTGAAAGTTGGCGGCTTTATTAATCTTGCCCATTCCCAGGTTGCCTATCTGAACAATGGGTTACAGGTCAAAGGAGATTTGAGCCTGATGGGAACGAAACTGACACAACTTCCCCCTTATATCTACGTCGGGGGGGATTTATATCTGGCAAATACACCAATCACTGAACTGCCAAAATTTCTGGTTGTGCAAGGGAATGTCTATTTGGGCGGAACGCGGATAGTATCCGTGCCGGAAAAAGCCTCGATAGGGGGTAAAATCTATCAATAGTTTCATTATCAATAAGCTCAAATAATTATGCTTATTGATAATAGACAAATAGATATTGAAACTTCATGATACGCCAAAAAAAGCAAACGTTTGCCTTTCCGATAAAACGTTATGTGTTTTAATTTAATGTATCGGGGAGAACTATATTGATGTGGGTGTTTTTAGTTAGCCAGAAACACCGATTTGGTTCAGCGTGTTCCTGGCTACTGGGATACTAAAGGTCTCTCAGATAAGGGCCTTCAGTTGATTGGCCTAAGACACAATCATAGCGCTTCAGCGCACTTTCTATTAGTTAGATTTTGTTTTAGTTGTTTGATTTTTGTAGTAAAACCACTTTCTACGGTTCTGACTTTTCATATAACACCTCTCATTTTAATCAATGAGCAAGCTTGATATCACAAATTTAATACCGTTCTCACTCTCTTATTTGTTCTACTATAACCAAGTAATTATGACGAACATATTACAACTAGGTGAAAGTAAAACGATCTCTAAATTCCTGTCTAAATTAAACTGCTTAAAAACAAACATGAATGCATCAACAATGTTCTGAAGCACAAGCTCAGGAATGAATGATCAATGAGATATTTTTCGTGGAAGTGATGCTAAGAAGTTACCTATTTGAATGGACTAAGGTTAACCATATTCTCTAATAAATTTCACCGAACGATTTATATCTTCCAAACCAATATAAAAGCCTTCATGCTCTTTTACAAGTATCATCTGCATTTTTTTTGTGACTTATCTCCATGTTTTATGCACTAATGCTGTCGAGTTATATATATTTTTGTAGATAACACCATGCCCTATCATGCATATCAATAAGTTACCTTTTCTTCAACATATTTTAGATCACATGCAGTCACAACCTGTTGATAACACGTGAAATCAAGTAGCCTTTACTACAAAACAATAGTCTAACTAATTCTCTGATTTTAAAAATAATTCCCAGAACGTCTTTTTTACAAAACCTTGACACGGATCTACATTTTGTTAGCATTCCCGTTACAGTATGAATGGAGGTTGGGACAAATGGGCATTCACACCATCACATTAGAGCAAACAGCTAATGCACCGAAAAACATTCTGTTCCACCTGCTCTCTGACCATGAAAACTTAGGCCGCTTTTTTAATGCTGAATTTTCATTAGTTAGACAAGGAAAGCCTGAGGCCAATGGAATTGGCGCTGTCAGAGAAGTCACAACTGGGCCATTTACTTTTCAAGAACAAATTATTGATTACAAAGAAAACGAGCACCTTCACTATAAAATTATTCAAGGCGGTCCTGTCAAAGAGCATGGCGGTTGGATCCGATTTCAAAATATCAACGCGAACCAAAGCCTGATCCATTATCGGATAAATTTTTCGCCGAAGATCAAAGGTACAGGTTGGCTTATCAAATATTTATTAGAAAAAGACATCAGAAAAGCTTTATCGCACATTGCCCAACTTGGAGAGTCTGAATGGAAACGCTGACCCTGCCGACCAACAGCCGTAACCTCACACTGACGGGCTGACATCAAGATTGTCGACCTCTGCCTATATTCTACTGATTTCACCACGTTTCACCTTAAAACAATAGGAAAGTCATACTTTTGGGTTAAATTACTTGAGTACATTTTTGATCTGGTCGATATTATTGTGTCTATGATATCGAATTCATAGTCATAGCGTATTAATTTACAAATTTGCATTCAGGGATGAACTCATGGGACAGCAACCCCTTTTGACAACAGAAAGGCTCATTTTACGACCACTTCAGCTTTCCGATGCCAATAAAGTGCAGCTCTTAGCTGGGGATCAAAGTATTGCCAATGGCACGATCAATATTCCTCATCCTTATGATGATGGCATGGCTGGCCAATGGATTGGTAAACATCTGGCGGGTTGGCAAAGTCAGGAATCCGCCATTTATGCCATTACACTCAAGTCGAGCTATCAGCTTATTGGCTGCGTTGGCTTGCACAATATTTATGAGCAAAAAGCCCAACTCGGCTACTGGATTGGCGTACCATTCTGGGGGCTTGGCTATTGTACGGAAGCTGCTGAACGAGTCACAGAATTTGGCTTCAATCGACTCAATATAGCGGTCATCTACGCCCAGCATTTAAGTCGTGATCCTGCACCTGGAAAAGTAATGCAGAAAATAGGTATGGAGCATATCACCACAAAAATCGATGCAACAAGGGTGAATATGATCACTGAAAATTTGGAATATTATGAACTAAATATGATGACAGAAGCGTAATACCATCAATATTAAACTGGATTGGTATTCGCTCTGTTACAAAAATGTGTAGGTGTAACACTGAATGCCATTCAGCCCTTCTTCAGTCTCGCCATGTGGTACACATTGACGTACTGGCCGTTTCGATAAGCGAAATTAACCGCTTCGCCTTCAATGACAAAACCATGCTTCTCATAAAGCGCAATCGCAGAATGGTTATCAACAAAAACCGACAATTCAACACGGCTGATATTCAACCAATTCTCTGCAAGATCAATTGCTGCAGTAAGCAGTTTAGTACCCACCCCAAGCCCCTGATGATCATCATGTACGGCCATCCCGAAAGAACCAACATGCTTGCGCCTTGCACGTTGTATTGCTTCAAAACCCAATTGCCCAACAATCATCCCGTCTTTTTCAGCAACTAAGCTATATACCCCTTCAGGCAGGTTATTCAAACGTTTTTCCCACATAGAGAGTGACGGGAATGGAAGTTGCAGCGTTCCGCTCAAAGCATTTTTACCCGCGTACAGGTTGTTGATTGGCTCAATGTCTTTATCTTCACTATGTCGAACAATCACTTCCATCAATATTCCCTTTATTACATCACTATCACTAGAGGTGATTTACATTTATTCAATCAATAATCAACATAAAACATACCATTGTTTTTATGTCTCGACATCACTAATCTATTGTTTTTCCAGCCATAGCACAGTTCTCATCGAAGACATCGACTAGGATTATTGCTATCAATATTCTTCACCATAGGTGCTTACATGATCCATTGTGACTATTTAGTCATTGGCGCAGGTATTATCGGTTTGAGTACCGCCTATGAGCTGCAGAAACGCCAGCCAGAATGCCATGTCGTTGTAGTCGAGAAAGAAATGGCCCCGGGCTTTCATCAAACAGGCCATAATAGTGGTGTCATTCACGCCGGGATTTATTACACACCTGGCAGTTTAAAGGCTCAGTTCTGTCGACAGGGTAACGTAGCCATCAAACAATTCTGTCAGCAACACCACATTCCATTTGATGAG
The DNA here is from genome assembly GCF_050337085.1 of Photobacterium sagamiensis. Classification (NCBI taxonomy): domain Bacteria; kingdom Pseudomonadati; phylum Pseudomonadota; class Gammaproteobacteria; order Vibrionales; family Vibrionaceae; genus Photobacterium; species Photobacterium sagamiensis. The sequence continues at coordinate 74,570 of NZ_JAKJSP010000029.1, forward strand.
TGTGGCAAGCTCTTAGTCGCAACGACTCAAACCGAACTGGAACGAATGCAGGATCTGGCCGAACGAGCAGTGCTGAATGATATTGAATTTGAGATCCTCGATCATGCGGCATTGGCACAAAGAGAGCCAAATATTACGGGGCTTGGTGCACTGCTGATCCCTTCCACTGGCATTGTCGACTATCGACAAATATGCCTGAAACTGGTTGAGTTGATCAAACAAGCTGGAGGCCAGGTACTGTTCAACCACCAAGTTACCTATATTGATGAAACGGACAATGGCGTAACCGTCGTGGCTAACGACGTGACACTGCGTTGCAATAAATTAATTGCCTGTGGCGGACTGATGGCAGATCGTATTGTCAAGCTACTCGGTGATGAACCCGAATTCCAGATCATTCCTTTCCGTGGTGATTACTATCAACTGCCTGAAATTCACAATCAGCTGATAAACCACTTAATTTATCCTATTCCTGATCCGAATTTACCTTTCTTAGGGGTTCACCTTACCCGTATGATCGATGGCAGTGTGACCGTCGGGCCCAATGCCGTTGTTAACTTCTCACGAGAAGGCTATAACAAGCATAGTTTGCACCTTAAAGACTGCACTGAAATGCTCACTTTCCCCGGTTTCAGGAAAGTTATTCGTCAGCACTTTCGCTCTGCTGTAACAGAATTAACAAATAGCTTCTGGAAACCCGCGTATTTAAAGCGGGTACAAAAGTATTGTCCTCAGCTGAAACTGAATGATTTACAACCTTACCCGCCAGGTATTCGTGCTCAGGCAGTCGATAAAAAAGGACAATTAATTGATGATTTTCTCTTCCACCACACTGACCGCGCTTTAGTTGTTTGTAATGCCCCTTCACCGGCCGCAACCTCATGCTTTCCGATTGCTGGCTATATTGTTGATCAACTGGATATGTAATTGGAGTTCTGCTTATTTTTTCTTTAACCGATAATTATACCCAAACCACCTCAAGATGCAGAGTTCAGCGAGAATGCATTGGCTTTTAGTCAAGGCGGCCATTTGAGTGATAGTGGTTCTATTTAGATAATGGCTAACACAGAATAAAAGCCAATGAAACTCGCCCTTTGGGAGATCCTCTTGAGGTGGTTTGGGGATATAACAATAGCCGGACATCGATGCCTTATTCTCTCAACTATTAGAACTTGCATTTTATAAAACAAACTTTCATTACGATCTTTTTATAAGAAATAATATTAAACAAAAATCATAACCGATATTTTATCATCAGCACTATTATCCACATAATAATTAGGTATATATATAAAATAGTCTTTATTTCCAAACAATTAATTACCTTAGAAATAATACAAAATTTCCTGATAGAAAAAACTTACCGTATTACTATCGATATGACTATACTCATATCGATAGTGATGTAATAAGCAACAGGCATGATTAAGCAAAATTTTAGAATTGCTTTATATGCACATAGATGACCAAGCTTATTTTAAAATCACAGTTTTTGGTCTAACCGTTTGTTATCAAAGCATCTTTAATTTTTTAGGCTTTTTTGAAATATATTTGTCAACGATAGGTCTTATAAAGTGATTGTGGACAAAATATACTTATAACAAATTGGTATTTACTGCCAAACGATGAGGTGAAGATTATGTCTAGCTTGAAAGTACTAACAGCCACCGCTGTAATTCTAATGTCTTCTTCAGCATTTGCGGACATCAGAGTTGCAGATACTCATAACGGCGCTTGGGTTACTATCACTGAAAATGGTAAACCAGCAGCCAATGCTTCAGTTTCTGTAGCGAATGTTCCCCAACAAAAGAAAAGCTACCAAACTGATGAAAATGGTCGAGTTTTCATTCCATTGACACTTGAAAATTCGCGTTCTGTTAAATACAAAGCAAAAACTGAAACTGGTAAGGAATCATCTCGTTTTGCATTCCACTCTACCAACAAATAATTACTAATCCCAAGCCCCAGAATATTCTGGGGCTTACTTTTTCTTACCAATGTAATCATGACGACTCAGATCTCTTGATAGTACCAACCCCAAACCTACTATCTGCAAAAATAAGGCTAGATTCCTAAGCCGGGAAATATATTTCATTTCATCTGAATACAAGTCAATTAAATCCAAGTTTTTCAGATAGAGATGATTTATTTTATCTCTCTGTTCAACTTGCACCTCATTTAATTCAACCATTAATGGAGAAACCCCGTTTAATGATAGTGTTGAAATTTCATTTTTTATCCAATAGTTTAAATCACTTATCACTTGCTGCGTAATTTCAGGTGCTAACGGCTTATTCATCAAGTCACTATTCGCCATCAGCCCTAATACATGCTCGCGTTTACGTTCAACAGTTTCAACTTGTTGCCAGGTAAGTGTAATTAATTTGTCATTATTAGCTTGCTGCTGGATAAGGGAGTTAGCCTGACGAGTTGCATCATCAATATAAAAATTGGTCATCAACGCTGATACCACATTTAACAGCAAGCCAATGCCCACTAAAGTCCACGTCGGTATGATTAAAGACTTTTTCAATCTTATCTTCCTGTACCAATGACAGAGTACTTCAAGTATGGCAAAAAAATCTTAAGCTATTCGCCAAATCATCATCAACGGTCATATTCCAACTAACACATATGGCAAAAGCGTTAGTGTATACCCAAGTGACCTCAAGATGCAGGATTCAGAGTGATACCAGCCAGTTCAATTCAAGGAAAATGTACGAAGGAATGGCAGGTCCTTTCGAGTGCATTTGACACAGGAGTGGGCTGGCTGGATCACTCCCGAAGGGCGAGTTTTCCTGGCACTCATGTTGCGTTGCTGATTTTTGATGTAGAGCGACTATATCTACAAATCAGCGCCTGACCTTAGCGCCAGGAAATTCTCGCTGAAACGAGCATCTTGAGGTTACTTGGGTATAGGTCATCGACACAAGAACAAGAAACAGATACATTACGCCTCCGTTGTATTTTGTCATCGTGTAGAAACAATGAAAACACCTTGTGTTGCAAAATGTAAGAACAATGAAGGGATTTGCAGTGGTTGTTTCCGTACGATGGCCGAAATTGGAGAATGGCGTCATATGTCAGATAAACAACACAGTAACAAGATAGGTCAAATCAAGGGTATTCGGTCAACGCATACCTGTAGCCAATGTGGTAAGCCAGCCTACTGTGACATTAGCGCGGGAAAATCAACCTGCTGGTGTTTTGAATTATCCAAACGTAATACTTCAACAATCAAGCCTGGGGCCTGTCTGTGCCGCGAATGTTTATCAGCCCTGCCACTTCTTGATTAGCCCGCCAGTATTGAGACAGAAATGTCTCAATACTATATACAATATGCATGATTCAGAGCTTCCTCTGGGAATTCAATTCTCGCTGAACAATGCATCTTGAAGTGCTTTGGGTATAAGTAAGTACTTTGTTTTTTCAAATTATTTCCCCTCTTGCATTGAAATAATGAACAATGTTCATATAATGGTATTTATTATTAAGATTGCAGTGCACCGTCGACACATTAAACTCATGCTTAAACTCAATACTACGATTATCCTCTTGATGATACCTATTTCATCACAGTTACTTGCCCAACCCGTCAATGTACTACCACATAATGAAAAGATATGTATGCAATCATTAAAACAACTGATTGTTAACCAGCAAATCATCTTTAGTGACAGAACGGTGGATCCCGACGTGCGCAGAGCGGCTGAACGAACCATCGATATCACGAGAGATGCATACAACGAAAATGAGAGTTACTGTGAAGCCCAGCACGTTCTACAATCTTATACTCCAGATAAAAATCAGGGATTTCACTTTCGTTCGGGGGAAGTTAACTTCTTCGGTCGTAGCTAGTCTTGATATGCTAAAATTAGTACTAATCCTCTGATGAATAAGGCTAAAACGATGAATAAGTGGTTGCTGGCAGTTATAGTTACATCATTATCGCTACTGGGTTGCGATAACAATCCACCCAGCGGTTTTTCAGCCAAAAAAATTCAGCAGAGTTGGGTACTTACTAAAGTGGACGGGAAAGAGATCAACATCACTGAACCCCGGATCACCCCGAATATCGCAATTGATTCCGATTTAAAAGTAGCGGGGTTCGGTGGCTGTAACCGTTTCTTTGGCCAAGCTGAAATTGATGGGAATAAGTTCAGAGTAAAAGCGATGGGATCCACTAAAATGGCTTGTATTCAAGACGATCAAGCGACCATTGAATCGGTAATGACAAAATCTCTCCAGCAATGGAGCAATGCCGCGCTTGAAAACGATATTCTAACGTTGACGTCTGAACAACATATTCTGACCTTCATGCCTGGAGAGGTTGTCGCTGACGATAATGAGAAGTAAGAATAACTTACATGAAATTAAATAAAAGAAAAGCTCAGGTACTCAAATCAGCGATTGATACCTGGGAGCAAGAAAAGAGTTTAACCAAAGATCAAGCAGATCAACTCAGGCAGAGTTACCAGGTTGTTGGTTTAGACTGGAAGCTACTCGCCGTCTATTCATTTTGGATTGCCATCACCTGCTTCATTATTTCGATCGGGGTATTACTTGCCGATGATTACTTACTGGATCTGTTAGCCAAAATCGTTGATGCACCCGCTGGAGTGTTGTCCATACTTTCCGCAGCTATTGCGATCCTACTCTATGCGGCGGGTATTCGTCGCCGGCAGAAGTACCCGAGTAAAACCATCAGTAATGAAGCGACCTTCTTTTTTGGCGTACTGATAACAGCCGTATCGGTGTTTTTTTTCGGCGAAACCACCTTATACGGCAGTACCCATGACGCATTACTGCTCTTACTGCTCACACTCATTTATGGAGGATTGGGTTTAAGGCTATCTTCTGTGCTTATCTGGTTATTTGCTCTGTTTGCCTTCGGCTGTTGGGTACTGGCAGAGACATCTTACTTATCTGACACAGGCAATTATTTTTTAGGCATGAATCATCCCCTGCGATTTGTATTTGTTGGTATTGGCATAACTGCACTAAGCCTTGCGTTTCAACATTATCAGAAGCAGCAACACCTCCAGGAGCCCACCCGCTTTGTCGGTTTACTCTACCTGTTCCTGTCACTTTGGTTACTGTCTGTTTTCGGCAACTTTGGCGACATCAATGCGTGGTCACAAATCAGACAGATTGAGCTGCTGCATTGGTCAGCTTTGGCCGTGGTATGTTGTATAGTTGCGATTTACATTGGCATTAAGTTTAATGACACATTAAGCCGCAGTTTTGGTATCACCTTCTTACTAATCAACTTTTATACCCGATACTTTGAGTACTTCTGGAACTCTACCCATAAGACCATTTTCTTTGCCTTATTGGCGCTAAGTTTCTGGGGTCTCGGGTCCCATGCTGAAAAGCTATGGCGGGTCGGTAACACCCATTCAGCCGGCCCGAAATAGATTCTGATAAGCAAAAATGAAAAACCGCTGCATTGTGGCAGCGGCGTTCAGTTAGAAATGTCCATAATTGTCATGTTCTAATTGCTGATGCTGATTATCTGATTGATTACGCTTGCTGCTCTAATTGATAAAGCTGAATTTCGTGAAGTACCCGCTCCGTCAGCAATTCGCCCATCGCATCTTTGATGTTATCTTCCATTTGTGAAATTGCAGGGAATACAGATTTACGCATTTCTTCTACACACTCTTTTGATACCTTCATGCTCATGCCAAACTCAAATGAAGCAAGTGATAAAAATTTTTCCATTCGTTCAATGATCACTCTTGACATTTGGTGGTCGGCACCGATATCCAGCAGCTCCTGTTCGACAATTTGTTCGAGTGGCGTTAGCTCTCTTGGCTGCTCTTTTACTGGAAAAGCTACGATATTTGACATCTTATCCTCCAGATTCTATTTATGTGTAAAAATTCTCCGCTAAACGTCGCCTTTAAAACGTGCTGTAATTATTATCCTATGTGTATTTTTTGTTAAAGAAAAGTTTAAATGACTATTTTTCTCAATAAAAATTTCGTTTCCATTCAGCTTAAACATTCTCAGTTATGTTTCACATTATAATAAGTGCTTTTTTTCAGATACTTACGATAACATGGTAATGATACTTTCCTTGATAACAGCATATAGTGCCAGATTATGAAACCACTATAATCACACTTGGTACTAATAGTCAGTCAATTGACCATGGCAGAGCAATGAGTATCAGAACCGGCTAATCTGGATGAATCCTAATGCTTCCCCCTTTTTTTGTTGAAAATAGTATAAGCTAATGAATGCTCAAACGTTTTAGAGTGTAACTAGATATGACGGAATTGGAGAATCAAATGAAAAAAGCGCCATTATTAGTGGGATTACTGGCTGCAACAGCCCTATTAGCTGGCTGCTCAGATGATGAAGTGGGCGATGTCAGCTTAGGCATGTTCACCACCAAAGATATTAAAATCCAGACGTTCACCGATCCGGAAATCACGGGGGTAACCTGTCATATCAGCCATGTTCAGGGAAACCTCGATTTAGCAGATCCTTCTGATATGGGAATTGCCTGCCGACAAACCGGCTTTATCACCATGGACATGATGAAAGACATCGATACCTCGAAAAACGGTGAAGTGGTTTTTAAAGCTTCGAAGAGTATCTTGTTTAAGACCCTGAAAATCCGCCGTATCTACGATAAAGATAGCAAGACTTTGATGTACCTGTCTTACTCTACTAAGGAAACTCAGGGTAGCTATAAGCATTCACTGTCAACGGTTCCACTATATGGCTCAGAAGCCTGGACAGATTTGATGGCAGCCGAGCAGGCTGCGAAGCAACAATAATTATCTGCAATACCAACGTAGCCATAAAGGCCTGACGAACAAAAAGCGCCAATATCTCTAATTAAAGAGATTGGCGCTTTTTTTAGCTGTTTGTTAAAAAACCGCTTCTGACTTACGCTGAGTTCGGCACATCAAGCCCGTTGCGATAGATCCGTAGATCAAGACCTGCAGCCATAGCTGCCCCCACCAATTGATCACTTGCTCAAAGCTGGCTCCCATCTGATTTAGCCTCAGGAAACCATTAATTGCAGGCGTTGACGGCACAAGCTGAGCCAAGGCGTTTATGGGAGCCGGGATCGCTGATGCCGGCCAGATAAACCCGGCAGAGAAAATCAACGGGAAAGAGCTGAGCAAGACGATCAAGGTTGCCAGTTCACGCCGCGGGATCAATTGACCAATGATCATTCCAAGGAAAATCACTGCCAGTAAGAAGGGAATTGTCATTGCGATCAGATCTGATATCGATGCCAGGCGGTTAATTTGGTTGCTCGAAAAACTGTAACCAAAGTAATAGGCCACCAGCGGAAGATACATCAGCAAAAACAATGCTGCCCGCACGACCATAACCTGCCATGCAGGATAGCGTAGCCAGTATCCCGTTAGCCCCTGCAGACGGTATTCATTCTGTCCGCCCCCGAGTAAGGCAACGGCGATCAATAGCGTCTGATGCAATATCAAAACGAACACTGCAGGTACAACGTAATTGATGTAGCCCATGGTCGGGTTAAATACCGGGCGCATATTCAGCGCAATTGCTGAAGACTGCTCTGAGGCCAAGGCAATATTGTCCCCTGACATGACCATTCTCGACACTTTCGCTTTAGCTGCCAGCGTACCTCCTGCTGTCGCTAATCCTTCCACAATGGTGCCATAGACCAGAAAATATGCCGCATCACCGGCATAAGCCAAGGTCGGACTTTTATCCAACAATATATCGCGGTAAAAGTTATCCGGGATCACCAATAAACCTTGCACTTTACCGTTAATAAGTAAGGTCTTAGCCTGATCAATGCTATATGCATGCTGGGTGATCTTCACCTGTGGCGTCGCATCGACCATGCGTTCCAGTTCCCGGCTCAACTGGCTGTTATCCAGATTGACGACTGCCACAGTCTGCTCCCGCGGCAGTTGCTGAGAGTATGGTAGCGGATACAAAAACGAATAGATGATCACCCCGCCAAACACCGTAAATAACAGTGCCGGGTTGGTGAAAACAGCATTCAGCTCGAACTTAAATAATGCTCGCCAATTCATGCCTGACCTCCAGTTCCCAGTTCAGAGCTTCCAGGTTCAGATCGCATTCTGTTTCCAGCTTCAGAGCGTGCAAGTTTCTGCACTTTAAACATCACCGGGACAAGTGCCAGAGTGAAGCACATCAGTGCCGCCAAATTTGGCATTACTGCCTGTAACGACGCGCCGTAGTTCACTTGCTGAACCTGAATTTCAATATAATGACTCACCGGTAACATCGCTCGCCATAATTGCGCCAGAAACGGCATATCATTGACTGGAAATGTGATCCCCATAAACGCAAAAGCCGGGGCCGTAAAACCGGCCACTAAACTCATTGCACGAGTTGCATCCAGTGGAAGCAGGAAGAAAAGCGCTCCCATACTTTGGCAGGCAATCACCGTCGTTAACTGGGCAAACACTAAAATCAACCAGCTACCCCGCATTGGCCATTCCAGTAAGCCATACAAGCCCCAGAGGAAAAGCCCCCCTTGCAACAAAAATATGACCGTATAAGGTGCTAATTTTGCGAGCAGATTTCGTACCGGATGAGCAGCCAGCCAAGGTTGGATCCCCTGCCGGCGGAACTCTGCGGCCATGGAAAGTACAGTGGTCGCCACTATCAAAATCTGCCAGATAGCCGGTATCGCTGCCGATGCCAAAAACTGGCCATAATGGCTATTACTGTTAAACAACGGCGTGATCTGACTGCGAACCGGCACCGCTTGCCCCAGAGCCTGGCGCGGAACCGGGACACCATCAGCCATATTTTTAACGGTATCAATGGCTGCCGTATAGGTTCCTTGAGCCTGATTCATTGCAGAATTTATCAACTTACCAATCAAGAGGAACTGACTGTTGTAAAACGCAGTCACGTCCGGAACACGCCCTAGTATGGTCTCTTTTTCTAACTCATGAGGGATCACCACTAACGCGTAAATATCGCCGTTTCGTAATGCCTGACTGCCCTGTGCAACCGAGTTAAACTGCTGTGTCACCTCAAGCGTCGGGCTGGCATCATAGTAACGCACCAGTCCGCGAGACATCCGGCTATGGTCAAGATCAACGACACCAATCGCCAGATCCCGGGCGATACCCGCAGAAAAAATGGCCCAAATCGTGACAAACAAGACAACAGGGAGCCAAAACAGTAATGCTTTCAACCAGCCATCAGATGTCAGTATTCGCCACTCACGTTGGATCTGTGAAGTTAAAGCCATGGGATCTCTACTCTACTATCACACTCATGCCGACTCGCAAGCCGTCAATTGGCAGCGAAGGACGAGCTTCAACTTCAAAGGTTCGCATATCAAAGCCTTGCGCTGCATCAGTAGCACGCCAGGTAGCAAAATCACCCATCACAGAAACATGACTCACTTTGAATGAATAGCTATCATCACCCAGCGCCGGAATAGAGACGCTCAGTTCTACCCCCTGGTTATAGGCTTTTAGCTTATCTTCCCGTACATGGAAAACCGCCCACGCATCTTTCATGTCAATAACACTGACAACCGGAAAGCCTTGAGGCGCCAATTCGCCATCATGCATCAAGATCTGAGTCACTTCGCCGTTGTGCCAACTTTCAACTTTGGTATCAGCCGCGTAAGCTTCGACCTCAGCAACCGCCCCGGCCGCCATACGCACTTTTTCATTCGCGGCACGCTTAGTTTCCACTCGGGCACCTTCTTGTGCCATTCCGAACATCTGATACGCAGCACGTTCGGTATAGCGAGCTGCTTGCCACTGAGTGTAAGCTTCATCGCGTTTCTGCTCAGCAAGAACACCATCTTTGTAGAGGTTATCCACCCGTTTGTACGTTTTCTCCATCAAAGAAGAAGCCGCTTTGGCCTTTTGCCATTGGTCGCGCGCGGCTTCAATTTCCTGTCTTCGAGCGCCTTTTTCCGCTTGTGCCGCCATGGCCCCGGCCGCTTGTTCGCCTGCTTTAGCCTGTTCCAGTTTGGCATCCAGTTCGGGGCTTAGCAGAGTGAAAATCAGTTGGCCACGCTCGACCTGCTCGCCTTTTCGCACCAGTACCTGATCGATACGGCCCGGTACTTTCGACGATATATTGTATTGCTGAGCTTCAATTTGACCTTGCATACGCTCAGGCTGAGGCTGGTAAGCCTGCCAGAAGGTATAACCTACCCAACCGACTAGCGCTGCCGCAGGAATAGCAACAGCGAGTGACTTAAACTTACTCATTATTTAACCTCTAGACCTTGATATTGTTGATACTGATTGAAACTGTTCATCTCACCGCTTACTGCCAGCAAACGGGACAGTGAAATCACATATTTGTAGGCAGCCGCCAGCCGCTGCGTTTTGACACCCGCCTGAAACATTTCAGCATCAACGACATCAAGTGATGTAGACAACCCCTGGCTAAAGGCTTTTTCACGCAAGCGAACATTTTCTTGTGCCAAGTTCAGGCTTGAGGCCAGCCCTTCGTACTCTTCCAGTGCCTGACGAGCTTCACGATAGGTTTTCTCAACCAGTACCGATAAATCCTGCTCGGCCTGGGCACGCAGGTAGTTCACCTGTTTGACCGCACTATGAGCAGCCTGTACTTTGCCTGAACGGCCTGAACGGTCTAACAGCGGAATGCTGATGCCGACACCCACCGCCCAGTCAGGGGCGGTTTTCGCGGCAAGGGTATCGTCTTCATGAAGGCTGTAATTACCGTACAGATACACTTCCGGGTAATACTTGCCCTGCTCGACATCAATCAAACCATTCGCTTGTTTTTTCTTAGCATCGAGAATATGCAAACCAGGATAGTCGGCCAGCGTCTTATCAATAAATGCTGTCATTGGCGGCAAGGATCCATTGGTAAACAGACCAGAAGAGGGCATTGCAGGGGTAGTCAGTTTTAATAATTTGGTTAACGCGACTTGAGCAATTTCCAGATCACGCGCCGATTTCTGACGCTCTACACGGGCTTTATCATAAGAGGCTTCAGCCTGAAGGCGCTCAACTTTGGCAATCTGCCCTTGCTGCTCCAGCTTCCTTGCATGATCTAAATGCTTTTGCAGCCCTTGCTCAACATCGATACGGGTTTGCAGTACCTGCTCGGTTAATACAACACCGAAGTAGAATTTGGTTAGATCTTCAAACTTCGCCTGCTGCTTCATTGCCAGTAAGTACTTCGCTTCTTCCGTCTGTCCTTTGGCGATATCTTGCGCCGCATTAATTCTGCCACCGGTAAAAATTGGCCATATCGCACGAATAGAGCTGGTGAAAATATCACGGTCAGTCAGTTGCGAGGTAAATAATTGATCTATTTGAGCTGGACTCTTATGCAATAGACCCGACAACATTTGCTGCATCATGTCGCCTGCAGGCATGCTGCCAAATAGATCTGAAGGGGCGACCTCTATTGGTTTATCCAAGCGCGTATAGTTAGCGGAAACACTAAGCTGCGGCAGATAGAGATCGCTGGCGGCATCTTGCAGGTTCCCAGCTCGTTCAACATTGGCACGTTCTGCAGCTAATGCATCGTTACCCGTAACTACCGTCTGCCATGCTTCAGCGAAACTCACCGGTGCAGCATGAAGCCCCGGCGATAACACTAAAACAGCAGCAAGAAACGGCTTTGCCACTCGTGGCTTTATTCTCATTGTTAAACCCTTATAAGCCTTTGTCTTTGGCTGATTTACGGCCATTCTAGAGTAATAACTCTAGAATTCAACTTAACACTAGAGCAGAAATAGTACTAAGCCGCATATCCATCATATTAATCGTCGTGTTGAAATTTGAATGAGACAATTTTTGCATGTATTTCAGAAGCTTATAAATCTTTAGATAGGCAAGTGAGGGCAAAAGGTATTTTTTATAAACAAGTGACTACCCTGCCGGTAGAAAATAGTTTGAGTCAATCAAGCAACAATCTATGACAGAAAATTCAAAGCGCAATGGTTTTGAAACGACAAAAAACGGCCTGCAATAATACAGGCCGCTTTTATATTGTTCTTCTGCTAACTTAACAAGCAAGGCTTATTAACGATTTACCGAACAACCACTCAAGCTCTTTTGCGCTGCCATTACCGAAACGCTCCTGGCAGAGACTGTACAGGCGATCAATACCACGCGATGCAAATTCATGGGACGCTTCTGCTGTCACAATATGGTGGAACAACAAGCGTAATATGGCACAGAACTTATCATCTTTCAGAGCTTCAACCCAGCTGGTTACAAATGCTTCAAGTCCCTGTTCCAGTTCTAACTTTTCAACAAACAGAGAGAAAATACGTCCATCTAACGCATTAGAGAAATCCTGTTTTTTCGGGAAATGGTGGCTGATACCGGTACGTGAAATTCCTGTCTGGTTACTTAACGTGGTGTATGACATTTTGTCATAACCCAATGTTAATAGTTGGTCGACGACCGCATCCATGATTGTCTGAATTGTTATCTCTGTATCTTCTTTACTACGCTTTGGCATAATTAGTTGACTCTAGTCTTTAATTTTTTTTATCAACAATGTCACTTTCGAGCGAATAGCTCGAACAGTTAATGTAACGGTTTTATTGTCAGTCTGGTCTGACTAGTATCACAAAATGCGATTCCGTTAACTAGTTTATTATCACCTTTCCCATACGCCGGACTTAATAAAATACAAAAGAAAACAAAATCTTCGCCTCAGATCATGCTTTCAAGAAATTAATTATACCCAAAGCATCTCAAACTGCGTGATTCAGAGCTTCCTCTGAGATTTCGATTTAAGCGAAATGAGTATAGGAATGGTGCTCCCTTTCAATCGCTTTATTTCAGCCCCAGTCGTTTTGCTAATCGGTGCAAGTTACCGCTATCAATACTAAGCTGGCGCGCAGTGGCCGCCCAGTTCCAGGGTAAACACACAAACCTTGCGATAGCTGAACACTGGCGTTGGTGGGTAGTGCACCTGTAGGTTGAAGGCTTCTTTGAAACATTCGCTACCTCAGTGATTGCGTTAATGTTCGTTCGCCTGGGTCTGGCCGGAGACACGAAAGTCTGGGATGACAAATGGCTGAAATGGGCATTCTGGACCCTTAACATCAGCCTGGCAGCTATGCTGTTTATGTCCCTGTTGCCTGACTTGCTTTATCAACTGTCACTTGAACTGGGGTGGGGGTAACGCCCCCCTTTTTTCCCGTATCACTCTGAGGACAGCCATGTATCTCGCGTTCAAGAGCTTTCACGTAATTACCGTCTGTATCAGCCTTTCTCTGTTTGTATTACGCTTCATTTTGATCAGCAGAAAATCGGGCTGGGCGCAACACCCTGTGCTCAAGGTTCTGCCGCACATCAATGATTCAATGCTACTGATGAGTGGTATGGCATTAATAGGGATCACCCGTTTTATACCTTTCACCCCGGCCGCTCCCTGGCTGACAGTCAAGCTGGGATGTGTCATCGGGTATATCTTTACCGGTTCATTCGCTCTTAAACCTTCTACATCTCAGTGGCAACGCTCGGTATTTTTTATCGGTGCCCTGGGCTGGGTAATTTTTATTCTTAAACTGGCTATCAGCAAACAGGTATAGAACTGCTGGTTGATATAACGTCCTTCTCCCGCTTAATACAGACATCACCTCCGGTTTAACTGCCAACGTCTGCTTTAGCACTGGCATCATCTGACACACCTCTGCAGGCTCGTCACTGGCGGCCTTTTGATGTTTCCCAGTACAAAAACAAGACACAAAAGATAAAAAACAACATTTCTTTCGCGAAAAGTACGATTGTATCCCAGAATCATTAATGAGATAGGTGTACTAAATGGCCAGAACACGAACATCATAACAAACCAGTAGCACATTTACCTTCAACTCATATGCAACAAAATAATAACATATGCAATTATTTCAAAAGCTAGCCATTAGGCACAAAAAATAATACGAGCGTTTAAATTTCCCCTTATATTTCATGAGGATGCTATAACACCAGCAACATAAGTGAGGTTTTTTTTCCGCTAACAGTAGGAGAGCTGGTCAAAATTTAAACTTGACGGGCTAGTTCTTAGAGCCTTTACTTTAACAGCATCATAACACCACAAGGATGGGACTAATATGACTTTACCTCTGCCCACGGAACGCTTAAGAGAAACACTTATGGCTCAACCCTTACCGCATGAGATGATTTTAAAATGGGCCGAAGAACGTCCGAATGAAGTCTATCTGCGACAGATTATTGATAGAAAATTCGTTGATTTCACTTATGCAGACGTAGCCGATAAAGCACTTCGTCTTGTTAGCGCTCTACGCAGTATGGGTATCCAGCCCGGCGATCGGGTAGCATTAATGTCAAAAAACTGTGCCGAATGGTTTATTACAGATTTTGCACTAATGCTGGGTAGTTACATCAGTGTCCCCATCTTTCCTACAGCAGGCCCTGATACAATCGAACACTGCGCCACGCATAGTGAATCCAAAGTGCTCATTATAGGTAAGCTTGACGACTCGAAAGCGGTTGAGTCCGTCTTGGCCAAATATCCCGGCCTCCCAACGATTGCTTTCTCCTATCCCGGTACCCCGGAGTGTACGCACAAATTTAATACCCTCGTCACTGAAACGCCCCCAAGTGAAGAGCGTCCAAAACATACTCAAGACGAACTGATGTCCATTGTTTATACATCAGGTACATCGGGCTTGCCTAAAGGGGCAATGCTGACTTACGGTTCATTTGCCTGGACGACACAACGCCTGGTTGACCATATCGGCATGCAAGAGGGCGAACGACTATTTTCTTACCTGCCTTTAGCCCATATTACTGAACGTGTTTATATCTTCGGTACATCAGTGATGGCGGGAATTCAGGTTGCCTTCCCTGAATCGCTCGATACCTTTATCGAAGATGTCAAAATGTACCGACCCACCCTCTTTATCTCAGTCCCTCGACTGTGGACCCTGTTCCAGCAGCGTATCTTAGATAAGCTGCCTCAAGGCAGACTGAATTTTCTGCTTAAGATCCCGTTCATTTCCGGCGTTATCAAGCGCAAGCTCGCTGATGGTTTAGGCTTGAATAAAGCACGTATGCTGGGTTGTGGCTCGGCCCCTGTATCGTCAGCCCTATTACGCTGGTATGAAACCATCGGCCTGAATATCACCGAAGCCTGGGGACTTACCGAGAATTTTGCTTACAGCACCATAAACCACCCATTCCGCAGTGACAAAATTGGCACAGTCGGTAATGCAGGCCCTGGTGTAGAGATCAAAATCGCCTCTAATGACGAGATCCTTGTTCGCAGTCTCGGCCTGTTTTCTGGCTATTACAAAAATGAAGACGCGACCAAGGAAATCATCGATGAAGACGGCTGGTTGCATACCGGTGATATTGGTTCCATTGACGAAGATGGCTACCTCACCATTCAAGGTCGTATCAATGACAACTTCAAGACGGCGAAAGGTAAGTTTGTCGCCCCCGTACCCATTGAAAAACGCTTATTTGAGCTGAGCAACATTGAAACAATGTGTGTGATAGGCTCGGGTATGCCTTTCCCAATTTTATTGGCGATCCCACATGAGTTCCCTCACTTTGACCCAGCCCGTTATGAACATAAGGTCCACCGAGTGATCGAAACCATTAATAGCGAACTGGAATCTCATGCGAAGATCAAAGGGGTACTGATGGTGAAAGAACCATGGAGTGTCGAGAATGGCATACTCACCCCGACCCTTAAGATCAAGCGTCATATCTTAGAGAAAAAATACCATGACCTAGGCGCCAACTGGCCGAAAGACAAGCTGATCCAGTGGGAGGAGTGATTTTCTAAGCTCCCCTGTAATACCCCGCCCAACCATAAAGCCACCGAAAGGTGGCTTTATGATTTACGGTATTCAGCAAGGCAAATATCAACCATCAGAACAAAGACTGAATCATCCCTACTCCCTTCTGCCTAAACCAAGTCAAACAATCAATACCGCCGCCACAGTTATCCAAATTCGTTTCTTCTTGTCATATATCCCATGGGTAGATCCACCAATACAGTGTTCGTGCTGACCATCAACACACTGAGTAGGTTCAAGTATAAGCCTATTTGAAAGTTATGCTTTTAGTTCTTTCAGTATGGTTTTGCCCGAACTATCCTCACTGGTTTGATCAATGTCATATGCATTGTGAACAGTAATAAACTTACAGTACATTTATGTATGATTACTCATACATAGGAGCGTAGAATGTACCGATATGTACGTTATGAGACTGAAATATACATTTTCTTATGCTAATTCAGTCATTTAACATAATTGATATAATCTGCCCTAATTTTTATCATCGGATTAAAGGTACTGTCAGAAATGCATGACCCTGCTCAAACAGAATTAGCTCATCGAATTTTATCTAACTGGGAAGAGCTTCTAACAAAATATGCTGATGATAAAAAAGGTTGGAATGAAGTTTATAAAGAATATTTTGTTTTTGACAAAGCAAGAAATCTTAATAATTACTTATATTGGCATGTTTGTGAATTCTCTCATAAATATCCTCTTTCACATTATTATTTATGTTCTGTTAAATCATCAGTTGAAGGCGGATTATCAGTTTCCGCTCCTAATAAAGTTCAAGAAACATTATATGAATTACGAAAGATTGCACTTGAAATATATTTACACAATAGAGAAGAAGATAAGGTTAAATATATTTCACTTTCAAGATCTTTACACTGTGCATCTCATGTAATTCGTTACTACCGTGAAGCTGAAGCTGAAGCTGCGCATAAAAAGTTTTCTGATTATCTTCTTTATGGTGAGAAAAATGAATCTTTCTTTAAGAAAACTTGCTATTTAGTTGCGGGCATTGGTAATAATCCAGCTACGGCCAATAATGAGTTACGTAAGTTCCAAGAACTGAACATTTCAATAAAACTCCCATTAGAACAGAGGATTGATTTGCTCATTCAAGATGGTGAATCATCGATAGCTGAGTTTAAAGCGGCTTATTTTCATAACTCAATTAGAATTTATGATAAAGAAAAGATAGCTCTTCAGCGCGTTGCCACTGTTGTTTCATTTCTTAATTCTCAAGGTGGAACTTTATTGATTGGTGTTGATGATGATGGGCAAATTCATGGCATTGATGAAGAAGTTATTCATCATTTTCAAGGGAGTTTAGACCTTTTTCAGCAGCACTGGGAAACATTATTACGTGATAAAATTGCTGGCTCTAAAGATATAGAAAGTGAGAAGATTACTCAAATTGCTTTACCTCCAATTGTAACTAGTGAACCAGTTATGCTTAATGGGAAAACAATTTATGTTGTTCGTTGTAAGTATAACCAGAATTTTCTTTTCTATTATAAAAATAAAAAACAATACAGCTACTATATAAGAAATAATGTTTCAAAGAAGAAAATGACGGAAGAACAACTAAAAGTTTATTTGGATTTAATGGCACATTGTGATAGTGAGTAGTTTTTCTGGTTTTGTTCACCCCGTCTAGTAATACGGGGGGAAAGGTTTTTGTGTGCACCATGCCTTACAGCGCGGTCATGAACTCCCGAAATGTATCATGGGGCAAATTTAATCTGTTCTCTTAGTTTTTCTATGTTGTTTCTGCTCTAGCTACCTCCGACCTTTCTATCTGTTCTGGCTCGAAGATCATGTTACGGTGTCACGCTCTATCATCATCCCCTCTTTGATCTCATAACAAATTAGTATTCCATTTCTGATGGTTTAATATTAAACATATATTATATGCAACTGGTATGACTTGTTGTTGCTGAGTATACCTCAGAAGAATATGAGAAGTGCCTTAGTACAATTTGCTGTTAGGAGATCGATATGGATATCATTAAAAATGAGACACAAAGCTTCGATGCTGATGTCATTCAGTTGTACTTAAGAGAAATCGCACATAAACCCCTCCTGACGAAAAAAGAAGAGATCTTGTATAGCCGTAAGAGCCTTACTGGTGATATGGCGGCTAAAAAGGTAATGATTGAGAGTAACTTACGCCTTGTCGTGAGTATTGCTAAGAAATACCGCCGTAGTGGCATGCAACTCAGTGATCTGATTGATGAAGGAAACATAGGCCTGATAACAGCTGTTGATAAATATGACCCTGAGCGGGGCTTTCGTTTTTCAACCTACTCCACATGTTGGATTAAGCAGACCATTGACCGCTTCATTCATAACCATGCCCGTACTATTCGTTTACCTGTGCACGTTTCTAAAGAAATCAACACTATTTTTAGAACGCATAAACGGTTGATGAAGAATACCAGTCATGACCCTAGTCATGAAGAAGTTGCTAAAGAGCTTGAACGTAGTGTCGACGATATTACTTCCGTGCTTGCTTATGATGTGCCGGTGGTGTCTCTCGATAAAACGATTGGTGATAACGCTAATTCTCATTCGATTTCAGTCTTCATCACTGATGATTCATCAACGAGCCCTGAAACGCATGTTGATAAACAGGATGTTCGTAAGCTGGTTATGGCAATGCTAGAGAGCTTGAATCAACGAGATCGCGAGATTCTTTGCCGTCGATTTGGTTTACTGGGTTATGAAACCCAGACACTTCAACAAGTTGCCGATGCAGTTGGTCTAACTCGTGAACGTATTCGTCAACGACAGTTGAGCTCTTTAGAGAAACTTAAAGAAATCCTGCTTCGTGATAATTGCGATATGGAAACTCTTTTTGTCGAAACTGTGTAACATAATGGCTTGTGGCTAGCATGCTCAACTATGTATGAAGTGAATCATAATGTAATTTACGTTTAAATTCATAAAATTACATGGTACATGCTAGGTGTCTGCCCCATTGGTTTTTTAGGGGCCGCGGAGGTAGATTTAATATTTCCGCTGTAATTTTTTTATCCATACACCTACCCTAATCGTGAATTTTTTGTCTGACTCAGTCTAAACTTTAGTTATGCATCCACTAAGAATGGGTATTTGGATGAAGTATTTAATTGCATTGATTGTTTCGGTGGTGTTGTTTTCAACATTTATGAGCGTGCTTGGGTTTGATTACAACATTTTGACAAAACCATTAGATGAGATAAAGATTATGGCAAACCTTGCTGTCTTTTTTGTCATCTACTCCTTGGTGAGGTGGTTAATAGATAAAATTTTCCAGTAAGTTAACGTCAACGGTCATGAATGATTTCCGGTAAGCTGGAAAGCCGGATGTTTCTAGCCACCATCCCCAACACCATTTCTTGTAATTTATCCGTAAACGCTCTAAATCTAAACGCGTTAACTAACTGCCAACGCGCTTGTTTGTATCTATGGCCTTGATAGTATCAGCGTCTGCTTGGTAGGTTTTTAAGACGGCGTGCTGTTTGAATGATGGTAGCTTTGTTCTTACTGTCCTGCTCTGCCCCAATCTCTAGCAGAGCGTTTCCAGTGATGATTCTGTCAGGTGTCAAACTCCATCCCCCAGGGATAATTAGTTTCTCTTTGTTAATTCTCCACCCTTCCCATCGTTCATGAAATACACCTAATTCTCTGCCAGAATACATTTTCATTAGGCGTCTACATTCTGGTGGGATATCTTGTCCCGAATCCCATCGCGTGACCGTCCTCACAGTTTTAAAACAAAGATTAGCGGCTTCAATCTTTGATAAACCGCATATGAATTTCCTAAATATATAATTTTCACTGTGTTTTTTGGTCATGATGTCCATTTTATGAGCCCACTTATACTTCAAGTGGTTTCATAATATCCAGTGAATACGGGGCTATCTTATAAAATCACTAGTAATTTGTATTTACCATAATCTGTTCATAATACGCACTAAACAAAACTAACACTCAGAAATAAAATAAAAAGAACACATATAGGAAGGGTTATTAATCTCAGGCAATAAAAGCTAACCAAATGCGCAGCTAAAGGGAGGTATAAAAATAGTTAGCAGTGCTTATCAATAACCATTAGCTATGAGCTAAACTTGGCCTCCTGAATATCAGCTGAATGCGAGATAAATAAGTGTAATATAGCGCACATAAGTAGCATCAGATGATTCATCATATTATTCGAACTTAAAATACATTTATAAACATATAGTTAAGCATGAAATCAACTAATAAAATCCATTCTATGCTCAAACTTATTAGATGATTACTTGTTGTGGCTTATCAAATTTAATATCAGACAGCAGTTGTTCAGTAACTGTACCGTAATATCAGATTTGTTTAGTTGTTATTTCAATCGGGTTTACTAAAGAGAGAACAGTATAACCTGAACTGAAAGATGTTATGAATCATTAATCGCTATTTTTAGTTTAGGTGCTTGTTTTGCAATGTGATTCGTCACTTAAGCATAAACAAACCCAAGTTGCTTCAACAAGTTTTTTGAAAGACTAATTCTAATTTTCAGCTTTTTTTGAAAAAATTACACTTTATTATTTATATAAATCGAAACGAAGTCTGAACTGAGAAGAGAAAGGGATCACTTCCTAGATGGAATGACAAGTTTTCAACACATAGCAAATCTTTAATATTAAGATAGTGGAAATAAACATGAAAAATCCTATACTTACAGTAACCCTATTAGGCCTAATGTCTTTTGGTGCTTCCGCTGCTCAATATAATCACCATGATGATAATGTCAGTGATCGCTATTCGAATGAACTTCGCCTGAAAGCATTTAAAGGTAAGCCAACTTATCAAGTAAAAGTTAATCCACAGCTGTTAGTAGACCGTGACGAACCAGTATCAACACGACATGCCACTGAACTTCGTAAGCAAGCATTGGGCGAACCTGTACGTAATGTTGAGTCATTCGCACAACGTGACCGTGACGAACCAGTATCAACACAGCATGCCACTGAGTTACGCTTGAAAGCCTTTGAAGGTAATTCTTTTGCTATGGCGCAAGTTGGTCGAACTGGTGGTTATGATTTCTCTTATGACTCTGTAATCGATGATGCTAAAAACAATCACCGCTAATCTTTAAATGGCGGGGTTTCGAGGTCGCATATTGCGGCCTTTTCGTACTTTACAGGCAAAAAAAAACTGAGCATCCGGCTCAGTTAAAAAAAACAATTTGAAGTTAGGTAATGGTTATCATGAAACCATTGGCTACGAGTATAACTTGAATGACTGAATCTCCGCTTAATGCGAGAGGCATCACTTATTAAATGATCGCGTATGTTCAGTACTGATTTTACGTAACGCCCGTAAAGCGTCTCTGCTTGTTTGGGTAATGTTTGTTTGGGTAAAATCAATGTCGCATCGGCGGCCTTTTTTGTCTATAGGCATTACACGACTGCGTTAATTTTAACTTAATGTCACAGGTATTTCGACAACATTAATAAGTAGAGAGTTAGTATTAGAAATTTCGCTCAATTGATTGTGACATAGCAAAAAGTAATTTTACTTTTAAGGCTTTTTGCTTTTTTAATTGTTTTTCTTCTTTAGTCATTACACCGCAAATCTTTCTTAAAAACGTCATACCAAGAACCTATATAGAGCGGCCATTCATTGCCACAACATTGATTAAAGCAATACTCACGCCATATTTACCATGCCCCTCAGTAAAGCGATCTTCAGGGTTCTGAGGGGGCAAGAGCATTGAGGATCAGGATCGGGACGTTTCAATGCTCTTGCTTAAATTTGGATTAGTTAGCAGCTATCTTGCCGCTTTGGGTTTTGTGACTTCTAAACGTTGTATCTGTTGGTAATCTAACTACAACTGTGAGCATAGCTTTATAACATTGAACCTGTGCTGAATGTTGCAATGTTTAACACATTTAACATGTGTGGTTGGTGGTACAACGTGTCATGATTTCACGTCACCTATAAGGCTTGGCCTCGCGGTAGTTATTAACCACTAATTCTGAATCCCAGGCAAAAAAAAGCTGAGCATCCTGCTCAGCTAAAGGAATAAATAATAAATACACAAAATTAGCAGTGGTTCAGCAATGAAACTATTGGCTATGACCATAACTTGAATGACTGAATCTCCGCTTAATGCGAGAGGCATCATCCATTAAATGATCGCGAATGTTCAGTACTGATTTTACGTAACGCCCGTAAACCGAATCACGGAACGGAAAGGTCGTCTCTGCCAGCCTTTCCGAAGTCGGTCTGAAAATTAAGCTGTACAAAAAGTGTACAACTGTTATTATTTCGCTCGCTCTGTTGTTCAGAGAGTTATTAAATGCAACATCAAGTACAAGTTAAACCTTAAGCTACATCTACGTTATCGTTTTGTACCTCAGTGTTTCCCTTATATTTACCGTAACATTAAATAATTCAACCGCTTAGCACGTCGCATTTTGGCGATTTATTAATGAATTTTTATAAGGGGAAACATATGTCTAATTCAAGTACTGGTATCGTAAAATGGTTCAACGAAGATAAAGGTTTTGGTTTTATCACTCAGGATAACGGCGGCGCTGACGTATTCGTTCATTTCCGCGCTATTGCTTCTGAAGGTTTTAAAACTCTAGCTGAAGGTCAAAAAGTTTCTTTTGACGTAGAGCAAGGTCAAAAAGGCCTTCAAGCAGCGAACGTAGTTGCTTTATAAGTCGAAGACTTATCTTCTGAAAAAGTGCTGGCTATGGCCGGCATTTTTTATGCGTGTCGTTTAAGCATTGGTTCGATACCTACTCAACATAACAGCCAAACAATGAAATGATAGGTCGTCCTATGGGTGCTCTTTAAAAGATCTCTCTGAGATACATTTCTTTTGCTATGTCGATGAGATCCGTATTTTTAGATATAGGTAATGATGCGATCAGGCCACTAAAGACCAGCTCTGCTTTCATTGCTTTAAGTTGAGCATCATCAATATGATGTTGGACTAGCATTTCTGTGATCAGGTTAACTCTGTCTTGTTTGTACTGGGTGCAAATTGACGCTATACCCTTGTCTTTATTGCAAAATTCACTATAAGCAAGCTGGAAGTAACAACCATAAAACTGCTTATTCATCACCAGTTGGCGGAGGCTTTCAAATCGCATCTCTATTTTTTGTTCTAGTGACAGTTCCGGGTTGTTAATCAGCTCTATCAGTGAATCRGTGTGTTTCTTGGCATAATRGCTGAGTGTTTCTGATATCAGGCACTCTTTTGAATTGAAATACCGGTAAATGGTCGCTTTAGAAAACCCTGTTTCCGCAGTGAGCTCATCCACGCTGGTTCCTTGATAACCATTTCTAATGCAGAGATCTGCCGTCACTTCAATTATCTTGAGTCTCTTCTCTTCTTTCTTGCTCATCTTCAATCTCCCAACAACAACTCAACAATCTAAAAGTAAACTAAACTGTTTCGTATTAAAAGTCTTGACTTATTATTTCTGTGAGCTAACCTCTATTACAAGCAAAAACAAAACGAAACAGTTTAGTTCACCCACGGGAGTTATAATATGTCTATTAAAACAATTGCACTATCTACATTCTTGTTGGTTTCAGCCTCTACTGTGATGGCCGCACCAGGATATGATCATGATGATAATGTCAGCGATCGCCAGGCGAATCTAGTTATCAGGTAAACGTTAATCCACAGCTGTCAGTAGACCGTGACGAGAACGTATCAACACGACATGCCACTAAATTACGTAAGCAAGCATTGAGCAAGTCCGTGCGTAACGTTGAGCCATTCGTACAACGTGATCGTGACGAGCAGATATCAACACAGCATGCCACGGAGTTACGCTTAAAAGCCTTTGAAGATAATTCCTTTGCTATGACGCAAGTTGGTCAAACAGGTGGCTATGATTTCTCCTCTGGCGCTGGAATTGATAGTAATTATCGCAATCACCGCTGATTTTCAAAGAACAGAGTTTGAAGGTCGCCACTTGACGGCCTTTTTTGATATCAACAAATTTTCTGACTAACTTGTTCTATTTTTCCTGCTTTTTTTGAAACACATCACACTTTACTATTTGTATAAATCGAAACGAAGTCTGAACCGTAAAGGTAAAGGGATTACTCCTAAAAGGGAATGACAAGTTTTCAACACTGCAAAAATATTTAACATTAAGATAGTGGGGATAAACATGAAAAATTCTGTACTTAC
>NZ_JAKJSP010000030.1:0-88672 GCF_050337085.1 Photobacterium sagamiensis
TTTGAGCACGGCCTGCAGTTGTTCTTTGTTTTCTGGCTTGAGCAGGTCAGCCAGAGTGCCGGCCGGGAGCTTTGCGAAAGCGTCATCGGTTGGTGCCAGGAGAGTAAAGGGCCCCTT
Source organism: Photobacterium sagamiensis (assembly GCF_050337085.1). Classification (NCBI taxonomy): domain Bacteria; kingdom Pseudomonadati; phylum Pseudomonadota; class Gammaproteobacteria; order Vibrionales; family Vibrionaceae; genus Photobacterium; species Photobacterium sagamiensis. Next base: position 118 of record NZ_JAKJSP010000030.1, read on the forward strand.
ACCTTCGAGAGTGCCGGTCAGGTCGGATGCCCGGATCGCCATGACCAGGGTCTGGAAGTCTTCGTTGGTGGCCGCGACCTCGACCAGGTTTATCTTCTCGCCTTTCTTATAAGCCGCTACCGCCAAACTGGACAAGGTAAAAAGGAATAAGGCACTTAGCGAATAAGCAAAAAAGCGTTGGAGTATTTTCATTAGTGAATCCTCTGGGTCTGTTTTGGTGTCATACAGAAGTTCTAATACGTATGAGAAAACATTGTAGTTAGCAGAGGGAAAAAAGTTGTCTCATAAAAGAAACTTTGGTCGATGATAAAAAATGGACCGCTCAGCAACCCTGAAGACTTATCTGTTTGGGAGCAGTTTTACGCGCTTGCAGCCTAATTGTGCCTGAAAATCAGTGCATTTGTACTTCAGCATTACGTTGCGACAAAACCAAATTTCGGGTTCTGTCGCAAACTGGTGCGGTAAGTTATGATCTTCGTCACTACTCACTACTTCGAACCCTATGACTATCAATTTTTCAGGCCGACATTTTCCGTCAGAGATAATCCTTCAATTGGTTCGGTACTATCTCTCTTACAAATTGAGTTACCGTGAAATTGAAGAAATCTTTGCCGAACGAGGTATCAATGTTGATCAYTCAACATTGAAYCGCTGGGTGATYAAATATGCGCCATTGCTAGAACATCGAGCTCGCAAAAAGARGAAGCCAGTSGCKTCTTCGTGGCGRATGGAYGAGACCTATATCAACGTCAAAGGYCARTGGAAATATTACTACCGCGCCGTTGATAAATATGGTGATGTGATTGATTTTCTACTGCGTGATAAGCGAGATGAAAAAGCGGCTAGAGCCTTTTTCCAAAAGGCCATTGGCCAACACGGATTACCAGAGAAGGTGGTAATTGATGGAAGTCATTCTAATGCATTAGCACTGCACAATATCAACGTTGAGCTTTGGAATAGCGGACGCATGCTGAGCCTTATTGAGATCCTTTCAATTAAGTATCTGAATAATATTGTTGAGCAAAGCCACCGCAGAGTGAAAGGTAAGATGAACCAAGCACTTGGCTGGAAATCTGACGAAGGAGCAAAGGCAACATTAGTTGGTGTAGAACTTTGGTCGATGATAAAAAATGGACAGCTCAACAACCCTGAAGACTTATCTGTTTGGGAGCAGTTTTACGCGCTAGCAGCCTAATTGTATCAGGAAATCAATACTTTTGTGCTTCTGCATAGCTTTGCGACAGTACCAAACAAACTAATCTGATGCCTATTAGAAGGCAAAGACATGAGTAATTACTGCTTAGGCATAGTTCTTATATCAAACAACTTCCAAAGAGGACTGAACTGAACATCCTTCAGGCTAGGTAGCCTCCATTCCTCACATAATGGATACATATCTAATGAATCTCGTATGGCTTTGGACTTTAGAGAACCGTTGCTAGAGCTGATATTAAAATATTTGTATAAATCAAATGCACTTACATATGGTTTATTGTTTTTATCAAAAAGGAAATTGACCATCCCTACAGCGTGAATTATTGCACATGCCCACGTACTAGCTTTTCCTTTAGCTAAAGGACACGGCCGCTTACGACAAAGAGTTGCAGTCACCGACCGAATCAAATCGGAATATTCGTCATTTAGAAACTCACATGAATACCGATCAGTTAAAGCGGTAATCTCCTCATATCGCCCCTTCACTACACTTGGAATACGGTTTGATTTCGTTGCAGTCATATCCCCTCACACTAAGCAGCCGCCTCAATTAAAGAATATATTGATTTTACATAAACACCGCCAAAATTCGGTGCGTTAAGTGCACGTAAATATGTCATCCCGGAATAGAGGGCAGACTTACCCAGTGATTAGCTTAAATATCATTGGTAGATTGACCCCACGTTGAATAGACGCCTTCAGAAGGTGGATCTCTCTCTGCATGTTGTTGAGGTTCGCGTAATTCATCGGAAAAGTGCTTCCATTTAAATTAGGGCTTGGTCATTGAGTTGCTAGATTAGATGGAAAAGAAGGAATTCTGATCCGAGACTGAATATTTTGCAACAACCCCAATAATGGATAGAGATACAATGCGGAAACAGTATTTGAATATATAGAAATTAACTATAATCGAGCCCGAAGATACAGCACTATTGATTATCTTCGACCATAGAATTTTGAGCTAAAGAATATTGCTTAATGAAATGTCCATTTTTATTGGTTCAGATTATTACCAACATTCTTTGTGAGCCAACTAACAAATATTGCTAATAAACACATCGAAATTAGCCCTGTGCATCTTGATTTTCAGTATTCACTCTTCTACGTAACACCTCAAAAAACATGATTTAGTTCAAGGATCTGCAGCTTGAACGTTATTGATGTTTCATTCTGGAACGGAATCATGATTATAAGTGTTCCAATCTGAAACAAATAATCTAAGTCCCCCTTCTTATCTTGCTGGCATATCATCAGTTTCAACTTTATCCCACACCCTGCGCAGAATAATAAGGATAGAACGATGAAAAAGATGATTAACCAAGTCGATAACGTAGTTAAAGAGCAACTTCAAGGTGTCGCCAAGGCTCACCCTGAACTCGACGTCAACTTAGATCCTATGTATATCGTGCGGCGAGAACGCCAAAAGGCCAAGGTAGCCCTTGTCTCTGGTGGCGGTAGCGGTCATGAGCCTATGCACGGCGGTTTTGTGGGTAAAGGCATGTTAGATGGCGCCTGCCCCGGTGAGATGTTCACCTCACCAACACCCGATCAAATGTACGAATGTGCTCAGAAGGTAGACGCTGGAGAGGGTGTCCTGTTTCTTATCAAGAATTACACCGGCGACGTACTGAATTTTGAAACCGCGGTTGAGCTTCTTCACGGTGACGGTATCAAAGTACAGGCAGCACTAATTGATGATGATGTCGCAGTGAAAGACAGCTTGTATACCGCAGGGCGTCGCGGTGTTGCAACCACCGTGCTGGCTGAGAAAATTCTCGGGGCGGCGGCCGAAGAAGGCTACAACCTGGATAAAATCAGCGAGCTGGCTAAACGTATTGCCAATCGTGGACGTTCGTTTGGTGTCGCACTTTCTGCTTGTACCGTTCCGGCGGCAGGTAAACGTAGTTTTGAGCTGGATGACACCGAGATTGAGTTTGGTGTTGGGATCCACGGCGAACCGGGCATCGAGCGCCGGGCCTTTACGGATGGCGACACGATCACCAACGATATGATGAACGAGATCTTAGATAATACTCCATATGAACGTATCGTTCGCCGTTGGGACAATGATGCCGGTGAATGGCAAGACGAATCCTGGGTCACCGAATCGCTCCAGTCTGGCGATAAAGTTATTGTGTTAGTGAACAACCTCGGTGCAACGCCGCAATCTGAGCTTTATATGGTATATCGCAAAGTTGCAGAGCTACTGGAGCTACAAGATATTAAAATTGAGCGCAATCTTATTGGCAGCTATTGCACGTCATTAGATATGCAGGGCCTCTCTATCACAGTGCTAAAAGTCGATGATGAGATGTTATCCCTGTACGATATGCCCGTTAACACACCCGCAATGCGCTGGGGTTGCTAAGCGTTAAGGAAGACATGATGACAATTACGAAACAGCAAATCGTTCAGTGGCTTGAAACATCAGCCGATGTATTTAAAGACGAACAAGATTTTCTGACTGAATTAGACAGAGAAATTGGCGATGCGGATCATGGTCTAAATATGAACCGCGGCTTTCAAAAAGTGAAAGAGAAATTACCGAGTGTTGCCGATAAGGACATTGGTACCATTTTAAAAACCACGGGAATGACACTGCTCTCGAGTATCGGAGGGGCCAGTGGCCCGCTGTATGGCACTTTCTTTATTCGTAATGCAACCAGCGTGATGTCTAAAGAAGAGTTAAACCTTGCTGAACTCACCAAAATGCTTCAGGACGGCATGGATGGGGTTGTTCAACGCGGAAAAGCGGAAGTGGGTGATAAAACCATGATCGATACCTGGAACGGCATCATGGTGAGCCTAAAGCAAAACCAAGATGCCAGTGTTTACGATGCCCTGAGTACCGCAGTGGCAGAAGCTGAAAGCGCAATGAAAAACACGATTCCAATGCAGGCGCGAAAAGGACGAGCAAGCTATTTAGGTGAGCGTTCTATTGGCCATCAAGACCCAGGCGCTACATCCACTTACCTACTCTTCACTGCACTGCGCAACGCTTCAGCGCAATAAACGCACCCTCTTTGCTGTTCGAGGTGGTATCGCGCCACCTCAGTTTAAGGTTTGATTATGGTCAGTATTGTAATTGTTTCCCACAGTCCGGACTTAGCCAAAGGCGTCCATGCGTTGGCAGCCCAGATGACCCAGGGGAAAGTCAAAATTGCTGTCGCTGCCGGTGTGGATGATCCTGAAAATCCAATTGGTACCGATGCCATTGCTGTGATGACGGCAATCGAAGAGGTGTATTCTCCCCAAGGCGTATTGGTCTTGGTCGATATGGGCAGTGCGATTCTAAGCACCGATATGGCGTTAGAGCTAATTGGTAGTGAACAAGCTACGAATGTACACGTGTGTGCGGCACCGCTAATTGAAGGCGCCATGTCGGCAAGTGTTGCAGCAGCAGCAGGCATGTCATTAGAAGACGTGATCAATGAAGCACACAGTGCATTGTTCGCGAAATACCAGCTGTTAGACCAAAGCGCTAAGCTTCCTGGTGGTATACAGGCGAATTCTCAACCGGATCCTGTAGACAGTGAAAATGAAATTAAATTTGAGTGGCAGGTGAAAAATCCTCACGGCATTCACGCCAGGCCTGCCTCAGCTATTGTAGGTGCCATCAGCCCATTTGATGCCCAAGTCTGGCTGAGCAGCCATGGCACGCGAGTCAGTGCGAAGAGTATCAACAGTATTGCGTTATTAGGCGTAAAACAGGGCGACAGCCTAACTTGTATTGCCAGCGGCGAAGAGGCGCAAAAGGCGTTGCAGGCATTTGCTTTGCTCGCAGAGAGCCATTTTAACGAATCTATTAATGAGAGAAGTGATGAGATAGCGGTTGAAGCTCCCCGCCGAGTACGCCACTCAGTTGAAAATGAAGACGGACGCTTGACTGCCATTGGTGCATCCGAGGGGATTGCCATTGCACCAATTTGGCACTACCGGATCACCATGCCCGAAGCACGTGAACGTGACTATTTAGATTATGAGCAGGAATGGCAGCTGTTTGATCAGGCGTGTGATATCGCCCAGCGAGATCTGGCTGAGTTGGCAAACCAAACCGCAAAAGCGGGATCGAAATCAGAAAGTGACATTTTTACCGCTCACAGCCAAATGCTGGCAGATCCAGAGCTTGGCAGTAAAATCAAGCAAATGCTAAAAGATGCGATCAATGTGGAAAATGCCTGGTTGCAAGTCATCGAGCAGACTGCCCTGGCATACAAAGACTCACCAAGTGAATATATGCAGGCGCGAGCCAACGATGTTTACGATGTTGGCCGCCGAGTGATGGGGTTGCTCATTGGTGAAAATGCACCTCAAATTGTGCTTACTGATCCAGTCATATTAGTTGCCGCCGATCTTTCACCATCAGATACCGCGCAGCTTGATCCGAATATGGTCCAAGGCATTATCCTGGAGCAGGGAGGGAGTACATCACACTCAGCCATTCTTGCTCGTGCGCTGGGGATCCCGGCAGTCGTTGGGCTCAGCGGAATAATGTCACGAAGCCAAGAGGGCGAAGTCGCTATTATTGACGGTGGCAGCGGTGATGTTTGGCTAGCACCGGTGGCGCAACAACTTGAAACTGCGCAGCAAGACCTTGAAAAGCTTCATCACCAAAGAGAGCAAGCCCAGGCGTTGGCGATGGAAAAAGCCAAAACGCAAGATGGCAAGCTGGTGGATGTCTTTGCCAACCTTGCCAGCGTGGAAGATGCTGAGCAGGCGCTTTGTAGCGGAGCCGAAGGGGTCGGATTGGTGCGAAGCGAATTCCTCTTTATGGATAGCGAGCAAGCACCGTCCGAGCAGAGCCAATATGAATTCTATTCACACATTGCCGGAGTCTTCGGTGAAAAGCCAGTGATCATTCGGACTCTCGATATTGGTGGAGATAAGCCTTTAGCTTATTTGCAGCAAGGGCCAGAAGAGAACCCGTTCCTGGGTTGCCGGGGCCTGCGCTTATGTTTACAAAATGTGGATATATTCAAACTGCAGCTGAACGCTTTGCTTCGGGCCCGGGCAGAACATCCTAACCTGCAAGTGATGTTCCCAATGGTTTCAACCCCTGAGGAGTTGCGCCAGGCGAAATCTCTGCTCGATACTTGCTATCAGGCGCTGCAACGTGATGGTGTACCGGCCGCGATGCCAGAGATCGGCATTATGATTGAAGTGCCTGCTGCGGTAGCAAATGCTAAACAGTTAGCAAGAGAGGTGAGCTTCTTCAGTATTGGGACTAACGATCTCACTCAGTATGTGATGGCAGCCGACAGAGGTAACGATGCGGTCTCTTACTTAGTGTCTGCGGCTCAGCCAGCGGTGCTGCGTATGATCGAAGTGGCTGCGCAAGCCGCTCATGATGCAGGGATCACCATTGGGATCTGCGGTGAGATGGCCGGCGATCCCAAGCTAACAGCGACTCTCATCGGCTTGGGTATTGATGAGTTGAGTATGAGTCCCATCCGTATCGCAGGGGTTAAGCAAGCGGTGCGTACAACCCAGAGCAAGCATGCTGAGTTAAAAGCGAAAGAGATCTTAAATGCCGAAACCTTAGAACAAGTACTGGCAATGCTTTAAGCACCCATTTTCAACCTGATAACAAAGCCGCACGCTAAAGTGCGGCTTTTCACTGCCGCTCATTCCCTTTTATACCCAAACCACATCATCTCTGGTTATTTATAATCTGCCACATCAATACCGTAGCCCTTTAGCTTGCGCCATAAAGTGGTGCGACCCACCTGCAAATCTGCACACATCTTGCTAATTTTTCCTCGACAATGCACGGCTGAACGAATGATGGTGTTCTTTTCAGCATCCGCGAGACAGTTTGAATGCAACTGTTTATCTCCAACCTGTTTATCGCTAACCGATTCTCGCTCTATCGCTGAAAGAATGGTATCGGGTAGATCTTTGACTCGGATAACACTCTCATGGGCAAAGTTGGCAGAGCGCTCTATGACATTACGCAGCTCTCTATGGTTGCCAGGCCAGCGATACCGCATCAAAAGTGACATCGCCTCTTGGCTAATGGTGAGAGGCGTTTTCTTTTCGGCTTCCAAGTGAGTGAGTTTTCGTTCAACTAAGGTAGGTACATCCTCAATGCGCTCGCGAAGCGGCGGTACTTGGATATCAAAAGTTTGCAACTCTAAAAGCAGTTGCCTGCGAAAATGCTTTTCCACAACATACTGATCCAAATCGATATTAGAGGTTGCAACGATACGAACATCCAGTGAGACAATATTGCCATTCATGCGGTTTAGCAGTCCCGTTTTTAAGAGGTGAAGTAAGGCTGCTTGTACTTCGGAAGACAGACACTCCACTTGATCAAGAAACAAGGTGCCACCATTAGCCAGTTCAAATTTCGATGCAGAGGCTTGATCACCGTCCAGTGCTGAGCCTAAAAATTCGGTCGCCATTAGCTCTTTGGGAATGGCCTGGCAATTAATGGCAATAAAGGGCTGGCCATGTCTTTCACTGGCGTTGTGGATCGCCTGCGCAAGGTGGCTTTTTCCTATTCCATCCTCCCCATGGAGCAGAACAGGCCCCCGCCCTTTTGCGGCATGGCGCGCCTGGCGGATCACGCGGTGCATGGCATCCGAAACCCCGGCAATGTCATCAAACGTTAATCTTGCTCGGTTACCGGCATGCTGATGCACTAAATCGCGAATATGCTTGAGCGGATAGAGTAGAGCGATATAGCAGTGGGTATCGTTTTGAGCGTTTCTCACAATCTTGAGCGACATCACCAAGGAAATCAGCCTGTCTTTACTCTCTATTGTGGTTTCGACCATATCCAGCCCCTTTCCACGCTTGATGGCCTGGCGTACACGCTGAGGCATAGTGAGAACTGAGCTGATTTCTCGCCCCAATTCACTGGGTGTTAAGCCCAGGAGTTCACAGCCTTTTTGATTCAAATAGTGAATCTTTCCATTGGGGTACCACGCCAGTACACCTTCATCAACACCTTCCAGCAGGACATGTACCTCAGATAAGTGCTGATTAGACTCTGTGAGCATACTTTCAGCTTGCATTTGACTGGCAATATCGCGTGAAGCGGAATGAATTAAGCCCAAAGCAGAGACGCTGGCTTTTTCGGCTGGCAGCACCAATGCGACGCAGCCATGCGCTGAACCTGTACCATCAAATATTGGGGCGGCGTATACCGCAAAATCGTGTAGCGCCTGTTTAAAGTGTTCAAAGCCAGCCGTTCTGGTCGCTTTAGCTAAATGCATGGCACTTGAAATCGCGTTGTTACCTATTATGCCTTCCCGCCAATAAACGCCTTCCTGAATACCGAGTGCACCAAGTTTCTCTTGCATAACATTGTCTGCGTAGAAATACAGGGTGCAGCCGGTTTCATCGCAAACTAAAAAAGCACAGCTGTCGTTTTCCAGATATTCGTAAATATCTTCGATAGCCGGTACGGCAATATTTAAAAACTGCGCTTTGCTTTTTTGTATTGAGGCAAAAGTTACCCCTTTAGCTCTGTGAGGTATCGACCAATGATCGTGACGCTGTTGTCGACGACAGCGAGCCCAAACTTGCTGTAGGTGCGGATCGATATCGGGGAGTTCTGCCTCCACTGAGGACTGAGAAACAAAGGTGTGCCAAATCTCTTTGGTCAATGTGCGACGAGATTGCATAGGAAACATTACTGCTTATTTGATTCAGCCGTCATCTTAGCGTTTTGGATCAGAAAAAAATAATGCCCAGATTGGAATATTGAGTTTTAGCAAAGCCCATCTTCACCAACCTCCATCCTTAAAACGACGATAAGCAGCCATTGATGACAACGGTTTCACGCGCCAGGAAGCAAATAAAACAGCCCTCCTGTATTCATTTTCACAAACTTGAAATGTTTATTTTTCATGAATAAGCAGATCACTCTTTTATATGTGCTCCCATTTCTGTGCCAATACTTTTACGCACATCCATCAGCTTAATCGCCGAGGTATGCAACTTTTTTTCTTCTTCTGAATTCGGCACCCACTCAGGCACCCTGATTGGATGACCAGATTCATCAACGGCAACCATGATCACGATGCAGTGCGTGGTTAGCCTTAGATTCCGTGACTTAGGATCACAAGCTTGAACATCAAGTGCGATATGCATTGAAGATCTTCCGGTATAAATCACTTTAGCGCTGACTTCAACCAAGTTACCCACATGGATGGGGGCGACAAACTGGATCCCTCCTACATAGGCTGTAATGCAATAACGCCCGCTCCAGCCTGCAGCGCAGGCGTAAGCGGCTAAATCAATCCATTTCATTACCGCTCCGCCGTGTATTTTACCGCCGAAATTGACGTCGCTGGGCTCTGCCAAAAATCTCAGTGTTACTTCATGTTGCTCTCCAACCATACGGTTACTCCTGTAAGTGTGCTTTAGCAATTTGCTCTGTGGGCGAAATGTAATAATTAGTCCCACTTTTTACAATTAAAGCTGTCAATAATTTAGACGCCAGGTGATTAGGCATGCATCTGGTTAGTGACATTGCTGATTTTATATAAAGGGGGGGGGAGTTACGCAGCGAAAATATATTTTGCGATTTCGTTTTCTCTTAATTGGCTCAGCGGACTCGCTAATAATTAACAGACGATGTTTCAAATTCACCGTCGTCATATTGTTAATATATGTTCCATGGAGCATATGATTTCCATTGGCGGCTTGATTAGGATCAATGATTATTTTTTACAATTCGCCGCTTGGGATATATGGCGACAGGCTCACGTTTTCAGTTGTTAAATAATCAAATAAGCAGATGTCCTATTCTGATTTCATTTTTTCCCTGTTGTTTTTGTTGATATATCACTTGAACTTAGCTGTATGAGTTGAAAAGCAAGGTGCTCGCAGTAGGGATTAATATCGGTTCCGGTGCATTCTTCGTTCATATCGGAGACATGGCAGGGATTGTTTTCAGAGAAGGATAAATTTATGACGGATGCAAAACAAAAAAAGATGGGGCTTATAGATATTGTGCTATTCGGTGTATGCACAGTATTAGTGGTAGATACTGTCGCAGCTTCGGCAGTTGCCGGCCCCGGGGGGATGGTGTGGTGGTTAGTGATTTTGGTGTTATTTTTCCTCCCTTATGGATTGGTGACGGCTGAACTGGCAACGACTTATCCAGCAGAAGGGGGGATTTATGATTGGGTGAAGCGTGCCTATGGACGAAATTGGGCGGCCCGGACTGCCTGGCTCTATTGGGTCAATTATGCATTGTGGATCCCAGCGGTTTTTTACCTTTTCGCCGTGGTCATCGGCCAAGTATTGGATGTGACACTTTCTCCCTGGGAGGTTGCAGGAATTGCGATTGCAATGAGTTGGGTGAGTTCCTGGATTGGTATGCAGCCGGTAGCGGAGGCCAATTGGATCTCAACTGTGGGGGCGATTTTTAAGGTGATTATCATGACAACCCTAGGTGTGGGTGGGATTGTCATGGCACTGCGAGGGGAGATTGCGAATGATTTCAGCCTTAGTGCATTCACGCCGTCATGGCAGGTAGGGCTGGGTATCTTGCCAGTGATCCTATTTAGTTTATTGGGCTTCGAGGTGGTTTCAGGTGCTTCTGATGCGATGGCCAATCCCAAACGTGATATTCCCAAAGCAACCGTACTGGGTGGTTTCTTGATCGCATTCTTCTATCTGCTGGCGGCCTTCGGGGTGCAGGCGGCACTACCGATTGATCAGATCTCGGCCTCGGCAGGCCTTTATGAGAGCCTGACTATTCTATTTGGTACCAGTGGTATTGCTGGAGTGGCCATTCAGGTACTGTCGATATGCTTCTTATTTACCTTGATGGCCAATATTGTGAACTGGTCGGTCGGTGTTAATTATGTGGCCATCTATGCAGCGCGCAATGGAGATATGCCTGCAAGTTTTGTCACGACCACGGCAAAAGGCACGCCGAAGGGAGCGGCACTGTGGAACGGTGTAGTTGCGACCATAACCATGATTGCTTATGCACTAATCGCAACCATGGGTGGTAATGAGGATCTGTTCTGGAACGTCTTCTCATTAGGTGCAATTATTCTGTTGATGTCTTACATCATCATGTTCCCTGCATTCTTGAAATTACGTCGTATAGATGCAGACCGTGAGCGTCCATATCGAATGCCTGGCGGCACCACGTTGACCCGCCTGGCCTGTTATATTCCTATGCTGCTGTTGATCATGGGCGTGGTGACTTTCTTTTGGGTGCCAGGTGAGCCTTTGGATGTCGAATATCTCTGGCAGGTGGGAGCCGGAGTTGGTGTTTCGATTCTGATTGGTGAGATATTTATCCAACGTAAGAAACCTCAGATGCTGGATAAAGCTGCAGAGCTGGATACCCGCTCAGTCTAATCAACGATAACTGTGTATCAAAAGCCGGCTTAGTCGGCTTTTTTCGTCAATGCGGTGGTGAATAAAACGCCTTACCATGGAAAAAATTACTTTTGTAACAGTGTGTTACCGTATCTTACTGCCTTTGTGTTTTTATGTTCCTTATATTGTCAGCTAATTGTTTTTCAGGAGGGACTGTTACGACAGTCCGGTACGATAATGAAAGCTGAAAATGCACAACAGAAAATAAACCGAATTAAACAAGCTGCCATCACCTTAATCAAAAAGGAGGATGTCAACCTGATCTCGCTTTACGATATCGCCCGACAGGCACATATCGCTAATTCGACGGTTTACCATCATTTCGCTAATATCGAAGCATTGCTGATAGAGATTGCCAACGAAGTTTTTGAGAACTTAAATGAGCTTCTAGATCAAGTAGAGGCAGTGCCCTATTTCGAACACTGGAGTGATATCACTCGTCAGATAGAAGATATTTATGTCAGAAACTACCGAGAAAACCCGTTAGCAGCCAAGTTAATTCTCGGCCAGCACAAGTATTACCAGCTGCGTCAAGCTGATGTACAGAATGACCACCTTCTGGCTAAACGAATCACCAACATTTACAGCCGTCATTTCATCCTACCCGCGCTGCCCAAAAATCGAAATGTCTTTGCTATCTCCTTACAAGCGGCAGATAAGATCTATTCAACGTATTACAACGTTGTGGGCAATATCATTCCTGAAGCAAGTGAAGAAGGCTGTCGACTCGCAATTGCCTACCTAGGGCTTTACTTCCCTCATTACCTGCAGCGAAATACATCTGTGCCGACCGAGACCGAAGTGTTCGATAAGATCACTTGCAGTAATGCCTTCGCTGGGTAACGTAGTACCTTGACTCATTAATTATGATTGAGTCAGCTGTTCATTGGCACGCGTAAACAGGGTGAGGCACTATTCGTAATCTTCAAGATTAAACTGAGAGTTTCGTCATCCTTGCTCTTTGTCATTTATTGAAGCGCTTAATGCTGATCTTTTCATTATCGATTGGATTTACAGTAGTGATTATCGGGGGTCCACAGTCCACTGAACCTTCCGAGCATGATGGATCCCTGATTAACCGCCAGGTGAGTTTTGATAAAGTCTGCAAGTTCAGTGTTTGGCGGTTTCTGGGATGACGGACTTTGACCGTTTCAATCAATCATCTTCATTGTGTTTAGATAGTAGGTAGTACTTGCAGAGAGTATGTTGGAATCCTCTCTGCATGGTATAAAGGCGTCACCAGAGAGGAGTTAAGCTGTTGGTATTATCACCGGCGTGTAATTTGACGATGGAATTAAACAAACTTGGTATCTTGTGGGTTATATTAATTTTTTTCGAAAGTAGCAGTGCTATTAATTACCATTGATAACAATTGTCCTGAATCCTCTTTATTTTTAGATGAGGTGGCTAACGTGCCTTTTGTTTTAGTTAGCCTTTCCATTAACTCTCTTCTTTCTTTTTCCGCTTTTGAAATCGTCTCATTTTTTTCATTTTGCAGCATGATTTATAACCTAAATAGTATTCAATGTTGATAATGATTTTTAACCAAAATGCAGGGCAAAGAATCACTACTGTATCTTTTTATCGATAGTGCGATTGACACACCTACCGTTTCTGCTCTCTTTATATTCTTTATTTATATGGTTTAAAAGTTAGCTACTATCGATATTGTCGATAGGTAAAGATGGCTTTGTGATTGAGCAGATCCTCCCTGGCCTTTATGCTGTCAAAATAGTTGTCACAGGTAGTATAATGACAATAATGACAATAATGACAGTAGTTGCTAAAGGACACTCCATGAATTTGCTCAAACTTCGCACCTTTGTGTTAACCGCAGAAAACGGTTCACTGTCACAGGTTGCCCGACTCATGGGGAAAAGCCGCACTTCGTTAAGCATGTCACTATCGAGTCTGGAAGACGAACTTGGAGTCGAGTTGTTTATCCGCACCAAGAACAAACTGACCTTAAGTGATGCAGGTAAAGAGCTGTTCTCCGATTGTAAAAATATTGTCAATATCGCTGACAATATCTATTCAAAGTCACTCCGACTGGCGGAAGGGGTCAGCAGCAATATCCGTGTCGCCTATGATGATAGTTTACCGTTGAGTTTCTGGCGAAAACAGCTGACCAAATTATCGGAAAACGATCAGTCTGTAACCTTGTCTGCCATTAAAGTGTCCAGCCCGGATCTCCCTTCGATGGTTAAAGATAAACAGGTTGATGTGGCCTATGGCCTGATGATAAATACCACCGATGATCCGAACTTGAATGTGAATATACTTCGACGGATCCGGATGATGGTCGTCTGCGCGGCCGAACATCCGTTGGCCAAGATGTCAAAAGTGTCCAGTATTGAAATTAGTACCTATCGTCAGATTATCTTGGCTCATCTGTCTGATGATGTGAATCCTGAGTTTAAACCGCTGGCTAGCAGCAATATTAGTTTCTCCAGTTATCACGAGGTTCTCGATGCCGTACTCGATAACTTAGGATGGGCGATTGTCCCTGAACCTTTGGTGAAGCAAGAGTTGCGCAAGGAAACGCTGAAAGTCGTCAAACACCCGAATAGTATGTTTTATGAGAACTATGCTGAATTGTCGCGCCCCAACGAACAACACCCTGAATTGGCGCAACAGTTGGCTGAAAATATTGAAGAAGGTATTTACGATATTCTATAAAAAAAGAGCCGGGTTAATCCCGGCTCTTCAGTCATTGTTTTATTTTAAAACCACCCGGTTTAATTAAACGATACGCAGGCCGCCTTGAGCAATCGCGAAGCGACGTGCACGAGTGTATGACAGCGCATTTGTGATCCCTTCGCCAGTAGGTCCTGCGATGGTAAAGGTTGAAGTACCTTCAGCATTGTAGCCAACACCTGACAGGGTTGGGCCGTTATGAGCGAAAATCGTAGTATTGATACGGCGACCAAACTGGGTGACGTTTTCAATATTACCTGAGTAGATACAGGCCGAGTGCTTGTTGCCACGTTCTGCAGCGACAGCGCGCTCGATTGCTTCGTTGATGTCTTTACAACGAACAATCGGCAGAACCGGCATCATTTGCTCAACGTGTACCAGAGGGTGTTGATTATCAACATCCATAACAGCCAGGCGAGTGTCAGACTCAATCCCAATCGATTTCAGGATATCACCTGCATCTTGACCGACGAACTGCTTCACAGGGTGCCATACTCGGGCTATTTCTTGGGCCGTACAAGGCTTAGCACCGTTAACTTCATCCATAGTCAGGATTTGATCTGTTAGTTTTTCAGCTTCGTCTTTGCTCAGAATGTAAGCACCAAGCTCTGACAGCTTCGCGATGAATTCGTCAGCAACAGCGTCTTCAACGAAAACTTCTTTCTCGCCAATACATAGCAGGTTGTTATCAAAAGCTGCACCGGCATAGACACCAGCCGCAGCCAGATCCAGGTTGGCAGTTGCGTCAACGAGAACCGGTGGGTTTCCGGCACCGGCGCCGATGCCTTTTTTACCTGACTGGAGGATCGCTTTAACCAGACCCGGGCCACCGGTTCCTACCAGCATGTTCACCAGAGGAGATTTCGCGATTTCACCAAGCGTTTCCAGAGTCGGCTCTTTCACCATAGTGACCAGGTTTTCAGGGCCGCCAGCTTCAACAATGGTTTTATTTAGCAGATCGATCATCAAGGCAGAAACAACTTTTGCCGACGGGTGCACGTTGAATACAACGGCATTACCTGATGCCAGCATAGAGATGGCATTGTTCACAAGAGTTTCAGTTGGGTTTGTCACCGGCGTTACCGCACCGATCACACCGTAAGGTGCACGTTCTTCAATGGAAATACCGTGGTCACCTGACCATATTTTAGTTTCCAGAACTTCGGTGCCCGGCGTTTTAAGTGCTGTCAGTTGATGCTTGGCGATCTTGTCTTCAACACGACCCAGGTTGGTTTCTTCAAGAACCATTTTTGCGAAATCTTCAGCGTGAGTCAGAACCGCGCCACGGATGGCGGTGAGAATGGCTTCACGAGATTCTTTGCTTGAGTTAGCGTAGAACTCAACTTGAGCTTTATGAGTAGCTTCGATTGCGGCTTCAACTGAATTGAAAACGCCTTTAGCAGTGTTGATATCAAAAGACATAGTATACGTACCTCAGTGGTTAATTTGGTGGCGAACCACCTCGTTGCAAGGCTGCCCAGCTCACTGCACAGCCTCAACAAAATATTTATAAATAGGAATTAAGCGTAGGTTTTCGCTGTTTCTTCACCGGTCAATACACGCAGAGCGCCCAGCACCAGAGCTTCAAGCTCAACCTCGCCCGGATAAACTTTTACCGGAGCAATGAACTCAACGCGCTTGGCAATTTCGGCTGTGATGTACTTGCTGTATGCGATACCGCCAGTCAGCAGAATGCCGTCGACCTTACCGTTGAACACCGCGCTCATTGCTGCGATTTGCTTAGAGACTTGGTAAGCCATTGCATCCGTGACTTCTTTGGCATTGGTGTCGCCCGCTTGTGCTTGCTCTTCAACATCACGCATGTCGATGGTGCCGGTGTAGCTGAATACCCCACCTTTACCCTGAATGAAGCCTTTCATGTCGGCGTGAGTGAATTGACCGCTGTAACAGAGATCGATCAGCTCGCGGGTTGGCAGATCGCCGCAGCGTTCAGGGGTGAATGGGCCTTCAGAGATAGCGTCAGTCGCATCAACAGTACGACCCGCTTTATGAGCACCAACGGTGATTCCACCGCCCATGTGACAAACAATTACGTTGACGTCGTCGTATTTCTTGCCATTTTCTTCGGCAAATTTTCGAGCGATTGCTTTTTGGTTCAGCGCATGGAAGCGGCCTTTACGCTTGATCTCTTTGTGACCAGAAAACGCAGCCAGTTCAGACAGCTCGTAAGTGACAGGGGCATCAGTGAAGAATGCTTTGATACCATTCTCATCCGCCAGCTCTTTACCAATGATGCTCGCCAAGTTGGCTGGGTGCTGAATTTGAGCATCGACCAGATCAGCGACCAGTTTTTCATCAACGTTGTAGGTACCACCTTCAACAGGATTACACGCTCCCCCGCGACAGGCGATGGCCGTCAGATCGGCTGGAGACACGCCATTTTCAGCCAGCGCCAGAAGAATGGCTGCTTTACGGAATTCTTTTTGATCCGCTACCCGAGCGTATTGAGCCAGCTCTTCAACACTGTGGCGCAAGGTTTTTTCGAAGACTTCCGTTGAGCCCTCGAAAAGACCGATCTTGGTTGATGTAGATCCTGGGTTAATCGCTAAAATTTTCATGTCTTTTTACCTGTATATTCTGCATGAGCCTGCTGTGACTAAGTGGCAGCAGTGGGTGTCAATTAAACAGTTGCTTCTGTTTCTGGCAGGACTTGTGGGGTTTTCATTGCCGCCACCGCGCATGCCAAGGCGATGGAGATGGTTTTCTCAGATTCGCCGTCTGCGCGGGAAACCAGAACCACCGGGATACGGGCACCCAGCAGCACACCAGCCATGCTGAAGCCCGCCAGGTATTGAAGGGCTTTGGCAAAAACATTGCCCACTTCAATGTTTGGAGCCATCAGAATGTCAGCTGCACCAGCAACAGGATCGTTCACGCCTTTCAGGTTGGCGGCGTATTTGGAGATGGCAATGTCCAACTGCAGGGGGCCAGAAACGATACAGTCGGTAATTTCTCCTTCCTGGTTCGCTTTCTGCAGTTCAGCGGCATCGATGGTGGCTGGCATCTTGTCGTATGGCTTCTCTTTCGCACATAGATTGGCCACCTTCGGTGTTTTGATGCCCAGTGCGTGAGCCAGTTCAACGGCGTTACGGATGATGCCTTTCTTTTGCTCCAGGTTAGGTGCGATGTTCATCGCGGCGTCAGTGAAGATGTGGAATTGATCGCTACCTTCTTTGAACAGAACACCGGCGTGGCTCAGTATGTTGCCAGTGCGCAAGCCGTGTTCTTTCTTCAGGGTTTCTTTGAGCAGGACAGAAGTTTCGATCAGACCCTTCATAAGCACATCGCCTTGACCTTGAGCGATAGCATTAACTGATTCGTAAGCGATGGCATCCAGGCCGTTGACCTCGATAATGTCGAAGTGAGACAAGTCTGCGCCACACTCCTGTGCGGCCTGAGTGATCAGAGGCAGTTCACCCACCAGAGTGACATCAACGATGCCTTCGAGGCGTGCTTTGTTTGCAGCATCGATGGTTGCTTCATCGTGAGCAGCGCAGACAATCACTCGTTGTTTGGATCCGCCTTTTTTGGCCTGCTCAATAAAGAAATTCTTGTCGTACATAGGTTCTACCTTTTAATTCTGATAACGCCGTAAATTCTCACGGATGCTTAATAAGTTCTTTTCCGTGGGAGGAGCAACTTGGTTTTAAGTCACCGCGAGCTCCTGGCGGCGATCCTGTAGCTCCAATAATTTTCAACGCCATATTACTGAACCTTTCGCGGCTTCAATTTCAGTGAGAGTCAAATTAATTGACAGCAAGGCGGGGGATTCAAAAGTAAGTGATGCCTTCGAAATGAAGCTCTGATAGTCAGTTAAGCCTGTAGGGTTGAGTGGTAGCATGAGAGGTAAATGGTGAGTCCAAATGCGGGGAGGGGAAGATAGGTATTTAATCTGGAAGTAACAACGGAGCTGGCTTGATAATCAAATAAAAACAGATGTTTATGGTGTTTTTTGGGGGTTGTGTTTAGGCGGGTATTGGTACGATGAAGCAGAGCATTATGACCAGATGCAAATGACAAATAGGGCTCGGTGAAAGCAGAAGAATGAGCCGTTGAACATAGTGTTTATTAGCGACTTCTGTGTCAGGTAGCAGGTCAATATTCTCTTCGTTTTGCTATATCAACAGCGTCATTCTTAAGGGCGGTGACGTTATTGCTATGACAGAGTTGAGAGCTCAATCACAATTCACTTTGTGTCGTTTGGCCGCTGCCTATTCAGTTATTTTAGGGTTCTGTCCAAAGTTATGCAGAAGTACAAGCGTACTGATTTTCAGATACAATTAGGCTGCCAGCGCATAAAACTGCTCCCAAACAGATAAACCTTCAGGGTTGTTGAGCTGTCCATTTTTAATCATCGACCACAGTTCTACACCCGCCAATATCGCCTTTGCTCCTTCGTCAGATTTCCAGCCAAGTGCCTGGTTCATTTTACCTTTCACTCTGCGGTGGCTTTGCTCAACGATATTGTTCAGATACTTAATTGAATGGATTTCAATAAGGCTTAACATGCGTCCGCTATTCCAAAGCTCAACGTTGATATAGGTCTCATCCATCCGCCACGAAGAAGCCACCGGGTTCTTTCTTCTGCGTGCTCGCTGCTCCAGTAATGGCTCATACTTAATCACCCAGCGGTTCAATGTTGAGTGATCAACTTTGATACCTCGTTCTGCATAGATTTCTTCAATTTCACGATAACTCAATTTGTAAGAGAGATAATACCTAACGGAAAGTGGCGGCCTGAAAAATTAATAGTCATTGTGCGAGAAGTAGTGAGTGGTGGCGGAGATCATAACTTACTGCTCCAGATTGCGACAGGACCCCTTGTCCTTTGAAAGAAATCCATCGCTGATTTTTCAGAAACTTCGCGATAAGCAAAGTTTCCCTTATCAGTTGAACAAAGAGTTAAAACATACTTAGCAGAAGGATCTGAGGGGTGGAATGTTTCCCAAAAATCGAGATGATTCGCGTATTCCATTGCTTTGCTAGTCGCTAAACAGATCATTTCTCTATTGATAAATATATATAATTTCATATAAATCCCCATACGCACCTCCATGAGTACTTGAAAATTAACGAGCCAAATAATATGCGAATTGCATTAGTTAATATGAAGGGTGTTGTTATTTTTTTAAAACTGGGTGCGTCGGAAATGTCTTTTTTCTTAGTCATGGAATATATAACATCGGAAACGCTCATCACATGGTTTTCAATAAAATTAATATGGCCAATTTTATTGGCATATAAATAACCATCCTTCATAAAATATATTAAAACCACGTGGTTTTTATTTCCTGTGTAATATCTCGGAATGTTTATGTTATTCAACAATAACATTGTGCCACCATAAAATAGGGACATATAGTTATTTAATGCTAATAAGTGGCTAATTTCTGCCTTCCTTTGCCAACATGGTAAATATAGGATCTATTTAATTCTGATTATTTTTGATTTTCTTATCTTGTTTAGTGTAGTGTTAAATAAGCCATTAAATGGAAGTAATGAGGAAGGTTAAATTATGGAGTTAAAACAAGACACAAAGTGCTATACAGATGTATGTGTAAATGGATTCTGGTATCACTATGACCATTGTGGTACCAAAGTTTACATATTAAGAGGTGGTGCTTCACCAGAAATTCAGTTGGCGACGGAGCCTAAAACTGAAGGCGAACTTATTATTATGTTAGAAAACATATCTTAAATGATTTAGCACCCAGAAGTATCAGATATAAATACTATTTTACCATAAAGACCGCCAATCGGTGGGTCATTAAATACACCCCTTTACTGGAGCATCGGTCTCGTCGAAGAAAGAAGCCTGTCGCCCCTTCGTGGCGGATGGACGAGACATACATTAACGTCAAAGGTCAATGAAAGCATGATTCAGCCATTTATCAGCATTAAATGACTATATTTCGTCATGCTACGGCGGCATATTGTAACTGTAATTGTCGTTTACTTGGATGATTATGATTATGTAAATATCAGCGCAAATGGCGGTAAATACAAAACACCGAACATTGACAAAATGGCAGCGAAAGGTCAGAACTTCACTGACTTCTACGTTTTCTCACCTGTTAGTTCTCCATCTCGTGCTGCTCTTCTTACTTCTCGTCTAGGGACAAAGGCTACTTTTATCCCAAATTCAGATCAAACAAGTGCCGAAGGTAAAAAATGAAGTCACTAGGATTTAAAAGAACAATAATCATCTCGATGATATTTTTAGTTACTGCGTGTCTACTCGTTTCGAATTGGTTGTCTTACATCAACCTAAAAGACGATACGATTCAAAGCATTAATGCCACATCAACATCCATTATCAAGTATGAAGCAAATAAAATTGAGACATGGTTTCAGAGTAAAGCGCGCGCAATTGACTCATTGGCTAACCATTATAAAGCTGGGGAATCTAGTGAACGCTATGTAGAAACAGCAAAACTCACTGTGGATGCCAACGATATTCCCACGGTACTTTACGGATTTGATGATGGGCGATCGTATGCAAACATAAACGGTGGCGCATGGGAAAATGGTGTTGGAGATCCCGAACAGTACGACCCTCGCACTCGCTCTTGGTATCAACAAGCCAAAAGAACAAATGGTTTAGAACTAACGGATGTCTACAATGAAGCAAGCACCGGAAAACCTGTCCTTTCTTTGGTAAAATCCATTAAGGGTGGCGCTGTTTTGGGTGATATTGAGCTAACCATCTTAATTGACACCGTAAAAAGTGTTCATTTCCCAGGTGCGGTTACTGCAATTGTAGACGCAACTGGAAAGGCGTTAGCTTCCAATTCCTCTTCCCTAACCGTTGGGACCCGGTTTGCTGATGTTGGTATGTCCAATGTGCAGCAAGCAATGTTGTCCCAAGATGAGAGCACTTTGGATTATACGCTGAATGGCGTTGATAAATTATCTTTCACCCATGAAATAACGCTCCTTAACGACAAGACATGGTATCTCTTTATCGGAATTGATAAGTCCGTTGCCTATGCAGCAGTCGATGAAGCGCTAACCAGTGCGATTATATCTTCACTAGTTATGATATCTGTCGCCACTTTACTTATCATTGCGATATTAAATACTCTATATCGTCCAATCCTGTCACTCAAAGAAGTCGTACTCGATCTGTCAAAAGGCAACGGCGATCTCACTCGACGACTGCCTGTAACAAGCAATGATGATCTGGGCCAAATATCAGAAGGTATCAATGCCTTTATCGCCAACCTACAATCTTTGATGCTGGAAGTGTCCCAGTCTTCAGAGCACATTTCTTGTAGCGTCGAGCAACTTAAGAACCAAACAGACGCAAACAACAAGGTATTGACCGCTCACTCTACTGAGACCGAACAAGTTGTTACTGCCATTGAAGAAATGAGTGCCACTGCGAGTGATGTCGCGAATAACGCATCACAAGCGTCCCAATTCACCCAAAATACAAACTCGCAAGTTTCCAAGTCAAAAACTGTCGTGACCGAAGCTACAAGTACAGCTTCACAACTGGTGAAGGAAGTCGAAAACACTTCTGTCCGTATTGCCGAAATCAACAAAGAAACCGTGGAGATCACCAAGGTACTGGCTATCATCGGTGAAATCGCAGATCAAACCAATTTATTGGCGTTAAATGCCGCCATAGAAGCCGCCCGTGCCGGAGAGCAAGGTAGAGGCTTTGCCGTCGTCGCTGATGAAGTCAGAGCACTTGCGGCCAGAACACAAGTCAGCACTGCAGAAATTGAGCAAACATTGGAAAAATTACGTAAAGGATCAGATGCGGCGATTACTGCTATGAGTATCACCAAATCAACATGCGAGAGAACAGTAGAAAACTCAACGTTGGTGGCAAATGACCTGGATACCATTGATCAAGCTGTGACCCACATCAATGATTTAAGTGCGCAAATTGCTACCGCTGCCGAACAGCAGAGCGCTGTGACTGATGAGATCACTCGTAACATGACCGCCATTCGTGAAATCGTTGGTGAGCTATCAGTAAATGGTGAAGCGACAACAAATGAAACTATCAACCTTGCTGCTGCGAACAGTCAGTTGAAATCTGTTGTCAGTAAATTCAGGTTGCAATAAAAAGACTCTTCGACAAAGAAAGTTGTCAGTCTGCATAGGTATATGGAGGTTTCGACAAACGAGCAGCATCTTTTGGTTGCTGCTCGATAAACTGTTTTGTCATCTTAGAATAATCGGTTCTGTCGCAAAGTTATGCTGAAGTACAAGCGTACTGATTTTCAGATACAATTAGGCTGCCAGCGCATAAAACTGCTCCCAAACAGATAAACCTTCAGGGTTGTTGAGCTGTCCGTTTTTAATCATCGACCACAGCTCTACACCCGCCACGAAGAAGCCACCGGGTTCTTTATTCTGCGTGCTCGCTGCTCCAGTAATGGCTCATACTTAATCACCCAGCGGTTCAATGTTGAGTGATCAACTTTGATACCTCGTTCTGCAGCCTGCGACAGGACCTGATGAAGTGCAAGTATCCTGTAGCTAGCTTCGCTGCCAATATTATTGACACTGAGTGATGTTATCAGTGAGCCTTCAGGTTCTAGAATGTTTATCAATTTATAACGTGCCAGATGCGGCCCCTGCCGGTTTTGGTGCATTCTTTGATAAGTATGAGGAATCTCTGATGTCTTATAGAAAACAGCTTGAAGCCGTAACCACACAAACGGATCAACTGAGTGTTACCGACAATGGCGAGTTGATGATTGACGGTTGTAAAGTGTCTGACTTGGTTGCCCAGCATGGCAGCCCTCTGTTCGTCCTGAGCGAGAACACACTGCGCAGCAACTTACGTCGACTAAAGGCTACTTTCGAAAGTAACTGGCCGCAGCCTGTGAACGTGATGTTTGCCATCAAAGCTAATACTAACTTTGCAGTACGTGCAATCTGTAATGAAGAAGGCATCGGTGGTGATTGCTTCGGTCCTGGCGAAGTAGAAGCAACATTCATTGGTGGTGCCGATCCGAAACGTATAGCTTTGAATGGTACGGTGAAGAGCGAAGAAGCAATCCGCAGAGCGATTCAGTACGGTTATGCGATCCACCTGGATTCTTATGAAGAGATAGAAATCGTTGAACAGATCGCCAACGAGCTGGGTGCCACTGGCGTTCGAATCGGTGTACGTCTGAAAGTGCTTACTGATACTTTCTTTAAAGACTATGTTGCCGATGCTTATCCTTTCCCTGATTTTCTTGGGGCGATGCGCTGGATTAAATTTGGTTTGCTCAAAGATACGGCCATTAAGATCATTGAACGTGTGAAAGAAATTCCCGCATTTGAATTTTACGGGTTCCACACTCACCTGGGCCGATTTGGTAAGCAACTTGAAGGCTGGGAAGCACTTTACCGCCAATATGCGAAAGACGTGATTGAAATTTCTCGTGAGTGCGATGTGACACCATTTATGGTTGATCTAGGGGGCGGCTGGCCTCGTGAGCGTGATCCGGAATCCCGTGGTGTTGAACAAAACCCAAATACCATAGAGCAATACGCAGAAGTAGTCTGTCAGGGGATGCTCGATGAGTTCACCAAGGCTGACTTCCCAATTCCACAATTGTGGCTTGAGCCGGGACGTTATATCGCAGGAAACATCGGTACCCTGCTGACATCGGTCAATGTGGTGAAGCGTGATGCGGACCTTGCTTATACTACCTGTGATGCGTCTACTTACCTGGCCACTTTGGTTGAGTCCCAAGAGTCCAAGAACATGGTACTGCCAGCGACGAAGATGGATGACGAGCTGACAATGACGTCTGACATTGTTGGTCCTATCTGTATTCCATCCTTGTGGGCCGGTGCGGCTAAAATGCCGGAGCTGGAGCGAAATGATATCCTGGCGATCATGGACGTGGGCCACTACGCCGAATCTCAGGCAAGTCAGTTCAACTCGCTGCCTCGTCCGGCGACGGTGCTGGTAAATAATGGCGAAGTTGATCTGATTAAAAGAGCTGAAACGATTGAAGACGTATTTGCAACACAAGTCTTTCCAGAGCGCTTGAAGGCAGAGATCGTTCGCTAGTCGTGTAATCACGAAAAGCGTTAAAGATATTACTAAACCAGCCTTGGGAAAGGCTGGTTTTTTTTCATCTGAAGAATGATAACAATCAGCAAAAAAGTATGAGTAACGAACGGTTACCTGAGCGTATCCGTTACCCGAAAAAGCGATAGCAAAAGGTTATTTCGAGAGTCTGTTAATAGAGGAGTGAATTATGGAATTGCCGTATGACGATATTGAATTCGGGATTAAATCTCTTGCCTCTAATGTCAATAAAAGCAGGCATGGATTGATTGATATCAATCTATTTGAGGAGGAAAAAATCTGGCGTCAGTATTTTTGACACTGGCCGCCACAAAGGGTGGTTAGCGAGATTTTTAGCTCACAGTTACTCCTTACTTGTTCTGATACATTCCACCGCAAGTTCAGCGAGAGCAAAAAATATAGTTAAGGAGTTCTCATTATGTTTAAGAAAATCGGTATTGATGCGTGGTTTTTTTCGCACTTCACTTATGGCGTTGTCCAAATTGTTTTCATTCCCATTGTTCTGCCTCTTTTCATCCTGGAGAAGACCGGCAGTGCCGAGCTGGTGGGTATCGCCATGGCTGTTTTTGGCTTGGCAGGCTTGCTGGCACCTCTGATGGGGATCTGGGCGGATAAGCATCAAGGCCATCGGGAAGTACAAAACTCGGGTTTTATTTTTTACCTGATCGCCTTTGCTTTCTACATACTCGCGGGCAGCAGCTTTTTCATGATGTGCGCCGGGGCTTTCTTCTTTGGTTTGGGTTCAGCTGCATTGCTGATGATGAACCCTTTGTTTATTGTTTCTGCCGGTTATGATCATGTCACCGAGACGCGCAAGCTGACCCGACTGGTTCAAATGAATGTCTTAGGTTCAATTATTGCCGGATTGGTGCTGGCATCGCTGATGGAAGCAGGGTGGAGCTATATCGAGATGATGGCATTGATTGCTGCTGTCGTGCTGGTTCTGCTCGTGATCACTGCGGCGAACAATAAACAACAGGCGACGTTAGTTGCACGACAAAATGAGAAGATAGCTTCAGCCAGTGAAGAAGAAGGTACCAGTAAGGTTGGTCTGACTGAGATCCTGTTCTCTAAGTTTGGTCTCTTTATGGCGGCGATCTTTTGTTTGGTTGCGGGTCAGGGCTTGATCATGGGGCAGTATCCGAACTACATGGAAAAGGTGTTTGACATCGCGCCTGCCGAATCATCGGTTGCTCTGTCGGTAGCCGCTGTGGCTGGATTTTTCCTGATTATGTTTGTCGAGCCTCTGGTCAAACGCATCGGAAGTACCGCAGTTTGGGTATTGTTCTCTTTGGTTGCCGGTGGGGCTATGATGGCGATGTATCTGCAGTCCTTGAGTGATTCCGCCGTTGCTGCCTATATTCCTCTGGGGCTGTCGGTACTTTTTGTTATGTCAATTACCGTCTGGGATATGACAACACCGTCTACGGTTGCCAAGTTGTCACGTGTTGGCCCGGGGCTGACTCAGGGCCTTCTGATGTTTACCATCTCGATTTCTTATGCCGGTGGCAACGCAGCTTCAGGCTTTATCGCTGAAGGGATTGGTTGGAAGTCTATTGCCTACATTGTGGCGGCTTTTCTTTTTGCCGGCGCTGTTTTTGCAGCCTTGACTATTCGTCACCGCCAGAGGGCAGTGGCAGCTCAATTAGTCTGATTTACCTGTGCAAACAAGCCCTAACGGGGTTTGTTTGCACCTTCCCCGGTTAACCCCTAGACAGCTAGATCAGCTAACTAATTAGACCGTTTATTTCGAATCGGCTCTATTGTTTAAGCCTTTCCTTTGATTAGAGCTTTGAATTGATACAGGTCGGCCTTGTTGTTGCAATTGTGTAATATACTCCTTGTTATAGCCGTCGCGGAGAGAAAGCTTGCATCCTATCGATTTATCAACGTTAAAGTCGGCTGATATTCAGTCGGCGATACATCAGCAGCTTGACAAAATTACGTGCAGTGAGATTTTTCTTAACGCTCCCAGGATGTGTGACTTGCTGCGTTATGTGGTCCAAGAGGAGATCGGCGGACGCAGTGACCGCCTCAAGCAGTTTACTATTGCAGTAGAAGTTTTTGGACGAGATCAAAGTTTTGACGCTCAATCCGATCCTATCGTGCGTGTTCAAATGGGGCGTTTACGCCGAGCTCTTGCTACCTACTACTTAACCTTGGGTAAAGACGATACAGTAATATTTGATATCCCCAAGGGCTCCTATGCGATCCGTTTTTTAAGTGCAGACACCGATGAGGAAAAAGAACAAGTAGGAGTGGCTCTCCAGGCTGACCAATTCGGGCAAGTGCCCAAGGTTGGAGTACTTCCTTTTACTTGCAATGCCAGTGATCCTGAACTGGTGTCTTTGTGTGGCGGCCTGAGTGACGAGATCAGCCTTGAACTGAGCCGCTTTGACAATCTGAATGTTGCCGCTAGCATGGAACAAGACGAAGGATCTCTTCAGGATCGGCTGGATGAAACATTCTTTATCGTGTCTGGTAGTATTCGCCAGTTGGGTGAGCGAGTGAGAGTCCATGCTCGGCTTCAACGTAGTGATACTAGGCAGCAAATCTGGGCAGAGCGCTATGATTTTGTCTACAGGGAACATGACTTATTTTCGATGCTGGATGAAGTGATCAGTTCTGTCGTAGGTGAAATAGCGAGTACTTTCGGGGTAATACACCGTTATCTTTACAAGCTGCATATTACTAACGAGAATGCGTTGTGCCAGCCGAATTATTACCAGGCCAGCCTAAAGTATCGCCACTATTTAATGGCGCTTACCAAGGAAACGTTCAATAGTGCTTTATTGTGCGCCCAGAAAGCTCATCAGAACGAACCTGAACATGCCGGAATTTGGACGATCTTAGCCGTTTTACATCTTGATGCGTATACGTTAGGTATTGCGGATATTCCGAATGCAAGGGAAACCGCCATCCAATATGCGAATAAGGCAATTGAAATGGAGCCCAACAGGCAAGGGACGGCGATGATGCAGGCTCTGCTTTACCAGGCAGAAGCAGATACCGCTGGTGTGATCAATAGCGCAGAACACGTGGTTGAGCTAAACCCTAATAACGCTTACATGGTTGGATTAGCCGGGCAGCTTTTGTGTCTGGCAGGCAAATTCGAACGCGGTATGGAGTTGATGACTGAGTCAATGCGCCTTAATGCATACCAGCCAGCCTGGTTTAATTTGGCTCATTATCTGTATTACTTTAAGCGTGGTGAATTTGAAGTAGCGCTTAAGCAGTTGGATCAGTTTTCACATACTGAGCTGTTTTGGTCCCCTCTGCTTAGGGCTGCGGCACTACAGCGACAAGGCCTGGTTCAAGAAGCGAAATTGGCCTATCAGCAGGTATTAAATCTCTGTCCTGACTTTGAGCAGACAGCCGAGCAACGGATCACCAGCTACGTTGTGGCTCCCGAACTCGCAGAGATGCTGTTTATTGCATTAAAAGAAATTCGAAATAGTTAGGATGCAAAACCTCGCCAGAATATGTCCCTGGCG
The DNA here is from genome assembly GCF_050337085.1 of Photobacterium sagamiensis. Classification (NCBI taxonomy): domain Bacteria; kingdom Pseudomonadati; phylum Pseudomonadota; class Gammaproteobacteria; order Vibrionales; family Vibrionaceae; genus Photobacterium; species Photobacterium sagamiensis. The sequence goes on from NZ_JAKJSP010000030.1 coordinate 27,949, forward strand.
GGGTATATCCATTTGAGTTACAGCTTACCATCCGTGGATCCCCCTTTCCTCAAGGCAGCCTATGTCATAAATAGAAATAGGGGCGGCTTAATGATAACAAGGCAGCCTTAACAGATCCCCCGCCTGTTACTGGGATACAAACCGTAACACACTATCCGCGTCGCACCATTTCTCGCAATACTGATTTCAATAGATAGGAGGAAGCGATCTCCTGTCTTCAATGATTGCTTTCAGTACGGAGATACGACAAATGCCTGAAGTAAAAAAATGGCCAGCCATCGAGCCGGATCGGGTTGCCAAGTACAAGCATATCTGGGAAAACGTTTCGGCGGCGGATAACCTTGACCCAGCGGTTGCTGCTTACCTGGCGCGGTTAAAGGAACAGGGCGGTGGCAAAGGGATTGAACAGCTGAGTTTTATTAATAAAGACTACTTGGGATTCTACCAGGCTCCCTTTTCTCAAGATGCCGATAATGCTGATTTAGTTATTTACGGTATGGGAATCGAAAAATGTTCACCAACGGGTTCTTCGCATAAGTTTGCACCCCAGCGACTGCGTCACCTGAGTAAGATGGGGATGGGAACGGTCGGCGATAATGGCGAAATTCCTTTCGAGCAATGTCGGATCATCGACTACGGAAACTGGGATTGTCTGGGGCAGTTTGAGTTGAAAGCTGAAGTTGAACAGTTAATCGAACTGATGAACCACTTGGTGGTGGAGAAACAGCTGACGCCATTGGTATTTGGTGGGGATCACACCATCCCATACCCAACAATGAGAGCCCTGGCTGAGCGTTATGGCCCATTGCGGGTTATCCATTTTGATGCTCACTATGATCTGTCAACCCGTGCAGATTTCGATTATCCATACACCTCTGGTCACTGGTTACCTAAGTTGTACTCAGAAGGTCACGCCGATCCTGAACGTACGGTACAAATTGGAGTGCGCGGTCGCCAGACGGCGATGGTGAAGGGAAATCACATTGCCTTTGGCACGACAGCATTTACTTCCAATGAAGTCTGGGACCATGGTGTTCAGCCTGTCATTGATAAGATCGTCGAGTGTTGCGGTGATGGTGGACCGACTTACCTAACCTTTGATTTGGATGCGCTGGACACGGCTTATTGCCGGGCCAATTCAAGCCCCGATCCATTTGGTTTAACGCACTTTCAAGTGTATGAGATCATTCGTAAAGTTAAAGAATCAGGCAAGGTTCATCTGGTTGGTGCTGATATTGCTGAATATACGCCAGATACTGATCCGACGGACAAAGATGGAATTATAGCCGCGGGATTTGGTTGGGAGCTGTTGTGCTGGCTGGCCGATGAAAAACAAAAAGAGAATGGTGAAAACAGACCTACCGTCTGGCCACTGGCTTTTGGCTCGGTTTCACTCTAAGCCTATATAAAGCCCGCACTCTGCGGGCTTTCCCAAGATTAACCTGTTTTTCATCGCTACACGTGCAATTGCCATAGCTTAATTCCCTTATAGTCACAAATTGCTAACCAGAGGAAAGTGAAATGTTTGAGCCAAAACGGATTGAAATCGCAGCAGAGAAGTTAGAACTATACAAAGATATTTATTGGAACAAATCTGACGCTGATTATTATATCAATGATGACATTGCACCAATGCAACAGCGTATGTCTGAGCAAGGCGTTGAAGCGTACAGTCTACTGGGCAAACAACATGTTGGAGCCTATGGTGCCCCTTATATAAACACTGTTGAGGGCGCAGATATTGTTATGTATGGTCTGACCGTCGATAAGTGTTCACCGAATGCCGGCGCTCACAAGTTTGGTCCGGCTGCTATCCGTGAAGCATCGAAAACGGGGATGGGAATGATGCATCAGGATGGCACCATGCCGTTTGAGTTGTGCAATATCATTGATTACGGCAACTGGGACGGTTTGGGGCAGTTTAACCTTGATGAAGAGATGCGAGCTATCCAGAAAGTCGTGGATGATATGGTGATCAACCATAACTGTACGCCTTTCTTTTTTGGTGGTGATCATACGGTAGCCTATCCGGCCCCTGCAGCCTTGGCTAAAGTTCATGGTCCTGTTTCACTACTCCACATAGACGGTCACTTTGATCTGTTAACCCGTAAAGATTTCGACTATGAGTCTTATTCCGGTAACTGGTACTGCCGACTCGCTTCAGAAGGAGCCATTGATCCTACATCGAGTATCAGCCTGGGGATGCGTGGTCGCTGGTGTGCCACTCAGCAAGGTAAAGCAAAAGCGATAGGGGGTAACTTTTATCTAGCCGATGAAATCTATGATTTAGGTGTGGATTATATTGTTGACCAGATCCTGGAAAAACAAGGTGATGGCCGTCCAGTCTATCTGACCTTTGATCTTGATGGCTTGGATTTGCTTGACCATAGCGCGAACTCAAGTCCTGATCCCTTCGGCGTGTCTGCACGTATGTACTATGATATTTTCCGTAAGTTGCGTGCTAGCAAGCGCATAAACTTAGTTGGGGCTGATATTGCTGAGTTTGCACCTCAGAAGAATAGCGACGAAAAAGATGGGTTGCTGACCGCAGCATTTGGCTGGGAGTTATTGGTCTGGCTGGCCGAGTGTCGTCATATTCGCGAAGGCATCAAGCGTCCAACTAATTGGCCAATGAACTTTGGCCGTAATATCGAATTCTAATTGTGCTTTGTCACTGTAGAGAAGGCAGCCTTTGAGCTGCCTTTTTTCGCTTTTTTCCTTTCCTCTCGCCATCACAAGAATATTGCGTCACCAAGTTAACCAATAGTTCTTTACTTGGGTAACTGTAACCTGAGTTAACGGTTTGATACTCATAATCCGAGCCTCAATTCATTAGATTGAACTCATGGTCTGTAGGTGTACTGCAGAACTAATTCATTCTTAAGAAGTATCGAGAGGGAATAACATGACGACGCAAAGTAGTCCAACGACAATGTTCGACAACGAGTATTTTCACTTCGTTGTATCTGAAGGCTGGAAACATGTTGGCGCATCACAACCGCATGCCGATGCGGTAGCTGATAACTTGCTGCGGGCAGGCATGCAGGGAAAAATCTATCAGGGGCTGGGCGTCATTGAAGCGATTACTATCCCGTATGAAGCCGGTGTGCTGAACACTAAAGCTGAGCCGGAAATGGAGTCTGAAGGACCGACTTGGGCTGTTTTTAATGGTAACAAGTCATCTGGTCACTATACCGTGAAAATGATGGCTGAAAAGGCCATCGAAAAAGCGCGCGAGCATGGTATTGCTATTGTATATGGTCATAACCACTGTGACGCCGGTTCATTCTCTTCTTACTCGCAAATGGCGATGGAAGTCGGCATGTTTGCCATGACGTCAAATAACTCAGTTCCGCTATCGGCACCATTCGGTGGTATGGATTTCGGTATTTCTGTTCCTCCGTTTGACGCCGCTTGTGTTGGTGGGGAAGAACTGCCGTTGGTAACCTCGGTGAAACTGTGTGAAGGTTATGATGCCGATATCTCTGATGCCATTCTGAACGATCGCGATCTGAAAGCCCCTCTGCTGGTAGATCCGGAAACTGGTGAACTGACAGCTGATGCCCGTAAGTGGGGAGAGCTGATCCCGGGCTACGGTCGAGTTGCTGACTGCAAGGCACCTTGGAATTTTACCAATCCACGCCTGTATTCGCTGAACCTTTGGAATGAAGCGATGACCGCGATCATCAATCCGAAAGGAGTCATTTGTTCAGATCTCCCTGCAATGCCGTCGGATTACCTCAAAGAAGATGCGCCATGCCCGGTTGGTGGTTCTTACATTCTGGTTATCGATCCTAGCCACTTTGGCCCAATCGAAGAAGTAAAACGCAAAAGCGACCGCTTTGTCCGTGCCATTAAAGAAAATCGTCCACGCAAAGGTTTTTCTGAAGTTTATATCCCAGACGAGTGGGGTTTGCGCGCAATGCGTGAAGGTAAAACTGAGCATGAAGTGATGGATTCTCACTGGAAAGGCTTTAAAGCCTTTTTGGAACGCCACAATTGCAACATTGATGAAATTAATGCGCGCTGGGAATCAAAAGTCGGTGCAGAACGTGCAGTTGCAACGATGCGCACGTAACGATTACTAATTGATGAACTGAGCCCAGCCTCATGGGCTCAGATAATTAAAAAACTAATTAGAACGAAAATTATGAATAAATCATTATTTGCTTTAATCGCTTTTTCCACTTGCGTGACGTCTGGTGCACATGCGGCAGACTATTCTGACGGCATCCATAAAAATGATTACCAATGGAAGCAGTTTAACCTGTGGCATGTAATCGATCAGAAGCCACATGGCCCGGATGGTTTCACCGATACTTTCCTGGAATTAGAATTTGGTGGTCGTTCAGGATTCTTAGATCTTTATGGTTACGTTGATATATTTGATATCACCAACTCTTCGAGCAGTGATAGGCACGACAGTTCAAATGTGTTTATAAAGCTTGCTCCCCGCCTGTCATTAGATGCCATGACAGGGAAAGACTTATCTTTCGGTCCTGTGCAAGAACTATATATTGCTAACCTTAACAACGTCAGTGATCCGTTTTTTGATACGCTAATCGGTCTTGGGGCTGATGTCCAGGTCCCCTGGTTTGGTAAAGTGGGGATGAACTTATATGCTCGTCACTCATTAAATAACGAATTCTTCAAAGAAGAAGAAGGAAAATGGAATGGTTACCAATTCTCCATGAACTGGTTTAAACCATTTTATTTCTTTGATAACGATAGTTATATCTCGTATCAAGGTTACATGGACTGGCTGTTTGATGTAGATACATATGGCAATGAGTTTATAGCAGAACAAGGCGGTGTCATGTCCAATGGTATTTTCTGGCATTCAGAGCGGTACGCATTGGGTTACAGCCTAGATTATGTCAAAGATGGGTATATGACTAAGGATTCCAAAGAATTAGAATCGACGGGCTTTACTCATTACTTCTCTGCATCATACAAGTTTTAAGTAACAATCAACGCAGTTATTGATTATTAGTTTATTTGTGACGTTTTATTGCCATTTAACTGGCCCCAGATCCTTCCGGAGCTTTTTGATCTGTTTTACAGTAATGCTGTTACCTAAAGTACCTGAAAATATTAAGGTTACATAAGGTTTCAGCATTTTTTTATTCTTTTATTTTAAGGTTAACGTTGTGGGAGCGTGCTTCAAAGTCCATCAACAGGGCCTAGTAACACGCCCTGTAATATGCGACTCATTCTACCTACAATGATGATGCTATAAAGTTAGTAACTATCGCTAAAATAGATAGTATAACTAGAGACTAGAGACTAGAGACTAGAGACTAGAGACTAGAGACTAGAGACTAGAGACTAGAGACTAGAAACTAGAAACTAGAAACTAGAAACTAGAGACGAGGGGAGAAAAAGGGTGCGGTTTTCAATTGAACAACTGGAAGCCTTTGTGGCTTCGGCAGAGAGTGGTTCGTTTTCGGCAGGTGCCAGACGGCTTGGCAAAGCACAGTCGGTGATAAGCAGCGCTGTGGCGAACCTGGAAATGGATTTGAATCTTAGTTTGTTTGATCGCAAAGGACGGACACCGGTACTAACGACACATGGTCAGGCTTTGCTGGTTAAAGCTAAACGTATTCTTGATGAATGCGGCGTTTTACTGGTCACCGCAGATGAATTTCAAACTGGTGTCGAACAGAAAATCACACTGGTTGTCGAATCGATGGCGATAACTCAGGTGATGGCCGATAAGCTTAAAGATTTTGAAACTCAATATCCTCATGTGGAGATTGAAATCTTAAGTGCTGGCTCTGGAGATATTTTAAAGCTGATAGCAGAAGAGCGTGCCCAAATAGCGGTGATGCTGCAACTAGAACTTCTGCAACCGGGTTTTGAAGCTTATGGACTTGGGGCATTAGAAATGTGGTGTATTGTGGCGGCTGATCACCCTTTGGCTTCTTATGCGCAGGTAAGTTGGCAAGATTTACAACAGCATCGGCAGATCCTTGTAACCGGGCGTTATGGCCAGGATCAGCAGAGGTGGAGGGTGGCTGATGCGGTCTGGCAAACCGAAAATGCAATCTCTGCTATGCAGTTAACCAGAAGCGGGATTGGCTGGACAGCGTTACCTGCTGAAATGGTACGTGATGTCATAGAATCGGGAAGCCTGACCCGGCTTGCGCTTGATTTTGAATCTCAGCCATGGCGGCAAGGAGTGGATGTTGCATGGTCAACCCAGCAGGCGTTAGGCCCGGCGGCAAAAGCCTTATTGAAGTTGTTAAAACAAATCAGGCTTTAAAGTCGCCAAGTTAGATAAAACGAGCCTTGCTGAACTTCAACCGTTAGCAGCAATAAATTATAGCAATATCGGCCTTAACCCAAATACCCTAACTGTGATCTTCCGAAAGGCTGTCAACTGACCTTTTATATTGGTTCCTTGAGGGAACAGGTTACAACTCTGTCACCGACTATTTTTCTTTTGCCGTAAAAATTGCTGTATCAGGATAGAAGGCATACCAGGCAAACCAGTACAGCAACGTGGCAGACTGTTGATTGTCATTATTATCGGTGATCCAGGCGGAATCATTCTGCTTATCCCAGTGCACGAGGTAGGTCCGATTTTCAAAGATATAAGTGAAACTCTCTTGATCATGCTTCCGTAATTCTGATAACGGGAAAACGATCTGGCCGGACTGGCCTTTTAGCCCCAGTACCAGTTGTTTGGGCGAATAGCGATCCGGTGCCCGGTTCGCAACCGGAAAATACAGCTTGGGTGACTGGCTGTAACCGGCATAAGGATCTTGATCATAGTTCCGGCGAAAGCCAGTGTTAGTCGAGAGTACCAGGGTGTCAGGATGTGTTTTTTGCCACCGTTGCCAACGAGTCAGAAGCAGTGGATATTGTTTCAGTTTTCGTCCTGCCATCGGGCCGCTGACGGCCTGACCACGGATCTGGGACCATAAAGAGTCGGTTTGATGATCATACATCAGGACATCAGAGTTATATAACAGCCCGGACACACCAAAGGTCAGGTTTTGTTCCCCGAGAGTTGCCACAAATGCCATGCCACTGCCACATAAAGGACAGTAACTGATCACTATGCCCTGATTGTTTACATGATCATTGACGATTTCATGCCAGTTGAGGATCTTGAGCGGATAAGCTTTGCTGATGCCATCAATGCTCAGCCCGAGCACTTTGTCATTTGGCTTTAAGTAGGCAGCTTCAGAGCCTGAGATAAATCGCGGCTTGAGCAGGGCCGGGATCCCGTCTTTTGGCGGGCCGCCTGATAATATTTGCATTGCGGGCACTGTCGTACGGCTAAGGTCGAAGCCGTTCAGGGCTTTTGCAAGTAGCGGATTCGTGATTGCACCGATTATGAAAAGGCAAAGGGATATAAAAAGCAATTTCATGGATGAATCCTTATTTACCCCAACCACCTCAAAATGCAGAGCTCAGCGAGAATTCAGAGGCTTTTAGGTATTGAGGTAGTTTGGGTATAGCGATACTCATCATACAGACCGAGGTCAGGGAGGGATCTTTCGATGTTTTAGCTTGATCTGGGGTGGATGCCGATTGCTATTATACCTTGATCATCGTTTCGGCAAAGGAGGGAGTGCTGAAACGTTGGAAAAAATGGCTCTGTTACCAGAGCCAAAACAGATAAAAAATCATATCGGTAAAGCATATTTCACGAGCAGAGCCTGCTAGCAAAACCTAGCCAATGACCTTGTTACAGATCCTGTTTGCTTTTTTTCTATGCCCTGCTGTGGAAAATATGCTTATCACGTATTAACGGAATAATAGTCTCAGCGCTATCAAATGGTATTTCTTTATCTTTCATGTATTTGAAAATGGAATACTTTCAGTTAATTAACGATATTTACTTGATCACGGTCTCACTTAGTCGGGGGGTTTTTAGCATCTCAAATCGTAAGCGGGTGAAATCCAGGTTGCTCTTTTGCTGGATGATCTTCCAGAACGGATTACGATAGAGCTGTTGATGAGAGCCTGTGAAAAAGGGAATGGCCGATGGCGAGACAACCCGGTTGAAATAGATATCAGAAAAAAACTGTTCTCCCGTCGGATCCGGCATTGGAATGGTGATGTTTTTTTCTTGTGACAGTTGTTGAAAATGCTCCAGCATTTTGATGTAACAGGCTGGGTTGATAGCAAGAAAGCTAAGCACTCTTATGTGGTTGGCTGCCGGCATATCCAAAATATAATGACCAATAATGGTTGTGCGGTGCAGGAAGGTAACCACTGTCGGATTCTTGCTATTAAGGTAGCTGAGTGTCTCTTCAAGCGTCTCAAGATACTTTTGCTGGTGGGCGTCAGTGATCAGTGCTAGATCACAGGCCGCTAATTTATGCAGCTCTGTTTTCTCAATTCTGGTTACCGGATAGTTGTAGATCAGTCCGCTATCGTCCAGTTCGGTTTTATTCTGGTATGTCTTATTCAGTATTTTCTGTTCGTTGTCGTCAAACAGATAGGATTGCTGGAAGAAGGCTGCCAGGCCTACTCGTCTAATGTAGGGGGGCTCACTTGCCGCGTTTTCCCACTGGCTGATCATCGACTGGGTCACGTTTTTAAACAGGATATGGGAATTTGCCAGGCGACTGGCCATTTCATTTTGTGACAAATGTAATGCTTTACGGTGTTTCTGGAGTGTGTTGGCGAAACGATTGCGCTTAAATAACTCTAATGGGTTTGGCATGTATTTTATACACTTGTTAGGCATGTACTTCATTTTTCATTTTAGTGTAATAACGAAGACCGCCCTATTCGGAATGGTTAAAAATATTGCCAGAGTGAATATTTCCATGCATTTTGTCTCCCTCAATCTATGGGATATTCATTCCAGTCTTTTACGATACTGCTCTGGTGTACAATGTGCGTGTTTCTTGAACAGTGTGATGAATGGCGAGGCCTGATGGTAACCCAGGGTCAGGGCGATCTCTTTCACGGATAAACCCTTGCGCAACAGGTGTAGTGCGTAGATAAATTTACGCCGCTGGCGCCATTCGGTAAAACTCATCCCCAGCTTATCCTGACAATGACGGGCTAAAGTACGTTCAGTGGTATGAATATCTTTTGCCCACCGGGCCAGGGTTTTGTTATTGGTTGGGTCGCGCTCCAGCTCGGTCAAAATTGGCTTTAATAACTTATCTTCACTGCCGGGCAGGAATTGTTCGTGCTCATTGGCACAAAGTACCTGATCGAGAAGTACACTCACCATTCGTTGATCTTCATCGGTGACGGGCACTGCAATACGGCGTTCGCGCAGATCGTTAATAATCGCGTTCATGATCGGGCTCACTTCTAACAAGCAAGCGTAATCAGGCAAATTGTCGGCAAAGGGCCTGACGATATTCATCGAACAATAGTTCATGCTGCGGCGCATATAACTTTCATGTTCAATACCAGCAGGTACCCATACCGCATACTGGGATGGCGACAAAAACCGTTTACCTTCTGCATTCAGCTCCAGAATACCGCCATTGATCAGTTGTAGCTGGCCCCAGGAATGATGGTGTTTCTGGGTAGTGCTATTTGGCAGAAAGACTTCATGGCCAAAAAAGATATCGCCCGGTGGATTGTCGTTATCAAACAGTGGTTGATGGACCTTTTTCATAAGGACATATACCAATTCCATTAATTATCAGTGATAGGCTAACTTAGTCTTGAACAGCAGGCTTGGCAATAGTGTTATGCGCAATGGTTTATTGGCGGGCGGGATTAGGTTCCCGCGTAGATCTTCTTCAATAGTATTGGAGTGACAAGTGTCGTCAGTACCGCCATGATGACAACGGCAGAGAAGATGTGTTCGACCACAGGTGTCATGGCAGAGAAGTCGTCAAAGAGTCCAGCCTTGAGTGCAATGTCTGCGATAACGAGTTCGACCGCGCCCCGGGCACTCATTCCCGTCCCGACTGCGGCTGCCTCCTGCCACGAAAGACCGACGCTGCGAGCAGCCGCTCCGGCACCGATAAATTTTCCGGCGAAAGCGGCAAGTAACAGGCACGCGACAAAGCCGGGAACTTCGTATATGGCAGAAAAATCCATGTGTAGCCCTACCGAAGCAAAGAAGATCGGCGCCAGGAAGCCGTACGTCATGGCGGAGGTCTTGTTGCGCACGTCGTCGTATGTGGCCTCGTCGATTGTTTTGCGATCAAAGAACAGACCGGCCATAAAAGCCCCGATGATAAAGTGCAGCTCGAGGGCTTCTGCCAGGACAGAAAAGGCGAGTGCCCCAACAAGCAGTGCACTGAATTCGAACTCTTTTTCCTTTATTCCGCGGATAAAGCGAGCACCAAGTGGGAACAGGAACACGCCGACAGTGATGGTGATGGCGAAAAAGGCGAGAACCTTGAGTACGATCGGCCCAAGTGCAAAGCCGCTGGCTGATCCAGCGCCGATGAACGCTGTGAGCCAGGCAAGCAGGATCAGGCTCAGGATGTCATCAAATACTGCTGCTGAGATGATGATCAGGCCTGACGGTGATTCGAGCTTGTCGAGATCGATGAGAATGCGAACCGTAGTGGGCACTGCTGTTATTGCGAGGGCGGTGCCGAGAAAGATGCACTGGGCCAGGAAGATGTCTGATGCGGGCAGAAATACCCACCCCAGACCCATGCCAAATGTCATTGGCAGTATCATGCCACAGACGGCCACCACGAAGGCTCCCTTGGAGTACTTGATGAGTTTGTTTGGTTGCAGCTCGATACCGGCGAACAGCATGATGAAGAACATGGCGAGATCAGTGATTGTGTTGAACACGGGGTTCTGGTCTAGTCCGGCGATGTGGGGAAAAAGCTCAGCGTACTGGGCTGCGACGGTGCCGAGTGCGATACCGGCAATCAACTCTCCGACCAAGGCCGGTTGACCCAGCCGCTCGGCTACTTCACCGAAGATCCGCGTGGTTACGAGCAGGACGAGCAGGATAAAAAAGAGTTCCATGATCGATGTCCATATTCGGGAAATGGCGTTGAAAACCGCGTACATGTCAGATCAGTTTGCTGATACTCAACTAAGATTATATCAACAAAAAAGTGCCTTGATGAATTCAGTCGTTCAAATTGGTATAGAAAAGCAATGCCGAGAATGTTTTAAGATCAATATGGCAAATGCAATTCGCATAATGCGATGGCTATGTACTCCGCTTATTGACAACAAGAGGGCCGTGACATGGAGAGATTTAAGAATATTATTGTGGTCGCGACAGCCGAGTCTGCCAACGAGGCAGCATTGGAACGTGCAGTAGATCTGGCGAACAACAACCAGGCCCGTCTTACCGTTATTGAGGTCATTGAAAAAATACCGACTAACCTGAAGTTATTTCATAATATCCTGTCTCCCGAGATCCTTCAGGCCAACATTGTTGCCGAGCATGAAAAAAGACTCGAAGAGTTGATTGCTCCGTGGAGCAAAAAACTCGACATTCAAATCAAAGTGCTTATTGGTATCCCATTTATGGAAATCATCCGCGAGGTGCTTCGAAATGGGCGTGATCTGGTGGTCAAGGCCGCTGGCAGCGATGGGGTACGGGCGCAGGTTTTTGGCAGTGATGACATGCACTTGTTACGTAAATGTCCGTGTCCGGTATGGTTAGTCAATTCGAAGTCACCTAAAGCCTATCGCCGTATTCTTGTGGCAGCCGCGGTGGATCTCTATAGTTCTTTTCTACCGGAAGAGTCAGAGACAAAACATCAGCTCGATCTTCAGATCCTCGGTATGGCGGGTTCATTAGCACTGTCTGAATTCGCCGAGCTGCACATTGTTCATGTATGGGAGGCTATTGGTGAAAGTTCTCTGCGAGGCGGATTCATGAATAAAAAGGAGGAAGAGGTTGTTGCCTATGTCGAAAAGGTCAAGCAGCAGCATCAGCAAAATTTGAATGGATTGGTGGCAGAGTTCACTAATCATCTAGGCAGTAATGCTTGTGCCTATCTCAAACCTCAAATTCATTTGCTAAAAGGCTCACCACGCAAAGAGATCCCGCTTTTCGCCGATAAGATTGAGGCCGATCTTGTGGTCATGGGTACCGTGGTTCGTACCGGTATTCCCGGGTTCCTGATGGGTAACACGGCAGAAACGATCCTTAACCGAATCGACTGTTCGATACTTGCGGTTAAACCGCAGGGATTTGTTACGCCAGTTACCCTTGAGGAATAATACCAATCGGGATTCTTATCCCGATTGGTATAACCGCCTAACGTTTGCTGATCCGCTCCTTCAGATCGGGATTAGACTCAAGAAGCGGAGAAAAGTCGTCGCCCTGCAAGACCAGCAGTTCGCAGTAGCTGGCTGCAGTGACGTCGGCATTTCGCGGCTCCTGATTCAGTAGTGCCAGTTCACCAAAGAAGTCGCCTCTGCCCAGGCGGATGGGATCATGGTTGTTCGTTACGTCGACTGAGCCGGCAGCAATAAAATACATCGCACTGCCTACCTCCCCTTTATGCACGATATGCTCGCCTGGCGCGACGAGAAGCGGTTTTAGCTGTCTGGCGATTTCAGTAATATGATCGCTGTCCAACCCGGCAAATAAAGGAACCTTTGCCACCAGGTTTTCCGGCTCCAGACGCTCGCTGGCAACCCGGGTGATGCGCTCCTGTAGATAGGGATGTGCAGACGTTATTTTCTGGAAATCTTCTACCTGCAGGACGAGTAGCTGGCAATAGGCAATAGCGGTGACATCGGCGCTGCGGGGTTCCTGGGTGAGCAATGCCAGTTCACCGAAGAAATCGCCGCTGCCAAGACGTACGCTCTGGTGTTTCGTTGCGGCTTCAACGGCACCGCTGGAGATAAAGTACATCGCATTACCTGGTTCATCCAGAGTGACGATCCGTTCGCCCGGCACGACCAGCTGAGGGGTGAGCATGGCGGCAATTTCGCTGATACGGTGCGTCCCCAGCTCGGCGAAGAACGGTACCTTGGCGACCAGCTTGGCCGGTTCCAGCCCGAGATCCAACCGCGGCTGGCGATCCATGGTGCGGTTGCGTTTGTCCAGCTCGCGCACCAGATCATTAAAGACCTCCTGGCTGATTATATTTTCATCGAGCATACGATGATAACTGGCTTCCTCAAGACGTAACGCGACCCGGACAAGATGGCGCTTCTGGAGCGTTTCTGCGTACTCCGGATATTGCAAGTGGAGCGCTTCCAGTGCCTGCTGGGTAATTTTCAGGCGATCGGTTAATAACTGTTCCAGTTCATGGGCCAGGCTCTCGCCAAATAATGACGGGATCTTCTCCCGGCTATAGCTGATAAGCGCAGTGACCACGGTATCGGTGACTTGCAGCACTTCAAAACGGTTGGCCAGCTGTATCGCCAGGGGACGAGTGATCTTCAGATGCCGTTGCAGCAGCATGGCTGTATGAAACAGGATACCGAATTTCAGATCGGTATTGATGGTTTCCTGGTAACCGCCAACCTTGCCAATTTTCAGGCCATCCTGCAGATCATCGGCGTGGAACAGCAGGGTGCGGGTGATTTTGGCTGAGTCCAGCCCGTCAGAGAAGCGTTTAAGGTAGAGGTGACGCTCATGGTTGGTCAGTGTGCTCAGTCCGACACTGAGGGTGACGGTATCGGGCTGCTGGCCAGTTCGTGCCATCGAGTGTTCAACCCTGCTTAATCGCTGCTCGTAAATGTCAGCAACCCCAGTGGCGATTGTCGGATTGATTTTATCCTCGCGTGCGGCGTGCTTAAGTCCCTCACGGATATGCCCTATCGAGAGTGCCATGACCCGGTTGCGAATAAGTTTCTCTGCGGGGGGCAGCTGATCAAGCCCAAAAAAGCGCATCATCATTCCCATGGTCGGGGCGTTAACAAAAAGCGTGAACAACACAAAACCGGTGACCAGAGAGGCGACAAAAGCCTGGATTTCCGGGGCAATGCCCGGCGTTTCGAGGATCACCAGCGCCAGTGCCAGTGAGACGGCGCCGCGTAATCCTCCCCATAACATCACAGTGCGAAAGGCCATGCTGATTTGCTGTCCCAGTCCGAGCTTATTCAGCGACGGCAGCACCAGATACAGCACCACGGTACGGGCCAGGAATGCCGTGATGGTTAAGGCGATCAGTGAGAGTAGCTGGTCAGAGGTAAAATCGACCAGTACTTTGGGAACCAGCAGGCCCACCAGGAAGAAGATCAGGGAATTGGCCCAGAACACCAGTTCTTCCCAGGTTTCGGTCAGCGTGTGCCAGGTATGGGGCGAGATCTGGGTACGTCCGAACGAATTGATCACCAGACCGGCAGTGACGACGGCCATTACGCCGGATACATGCAGGTAGTGCTCCGCTAACAGAAAGCTCAGATAGGCCAGGCAGATAGTGAGTGTGATCTCGACCAGTGGCAGGTTGCGCAGCCGACCGATCAATGACGCGACGAGCCAGGAGGAGATCAGGCCGACCAGAATGCCACCGAAGAAAACCTCCATAAATTTGCCGGCCGCAGACAGCACGCTCTCTTCTGCACCGCTGGTCAGTATTGTTACCAGAATCGTAAATAGCACGATGGCCGTGGCATCATTAAACAGGCTTTCCCCTTCGACCAGGATGGTAAGCCGTTTGGGGGCCCCGAGGTTTTTGAAGATGGCGACAATGGCTACCGGATCGGTGGCCGATACGATGGCGCCAACCAGTAAGCAGGCTATTAGGCTGATACCGGAAACGTACCAGACGGATAAGCCGACAAGCAGGGTGGAGATAAGTAGCCCGATCACCGCGAGCAGGAGTATGGGACCGAGATCGGCCATCAGGTGGCGGGCATTGATATTCAGCGCCGATTCGAAGATAAGGGCAGGCAGGAAGACAAAAAAAACGGCATCGGAGGTAATATCCAGCGCTTCGAGCGCAACCAGGAAATCCCCCAGTATTCCGGGCGCCTGAATGCCACTCATCGCCAGTACGATGCCACCCAAAAGGCTTCCCGCGGCGGCCAGTAACACCGTATAGGGAAAGTTGATACGATTGGCGATGGGCAGCAGTAGGCTTGCGATGGTAAGCAGGCCAACGAGCCCCAGGACCAGAAGAAATGTTTCATGCATGGCAAGAGCCTCTACGATTGATCCTTGCCTGCCGTGTACCAGAAGCAGCTTTGCAGGCACTGTTTATTACATGGTTTATTTTATTACATGGTTTATTGCACTGTTTGTTGTATGGCTTTTCCGCTCTATTTTGATACGACTCGCGGTACTGATACTGATACTGATACTGATACTGATTGACTGATTGAACTAAATCCCGGGAGGCTGCCTGAACCGCTGCTCGGCATATTTGAGCGGCCAGATTATTTTTGCCTGTCCCTGAAAGAGCTGAGCCATAGGGAGGTAAAATCCCTCCATAAAGTTGCCGGTCATCACCTCGTTGGCCGATATTGCATGAGGGCCGGATTTGGTTGCGAACTGATAGCGGTTCCAGACTCCCTTATACGGGGTCTGGTAGAGTGTCTCGGTTAAGGTATCGAAATCCATCGTTCCCGCCTCGTTAAGGGCCTTGATTGCCATCCGGGTGTAGTCGTAGTGGAGCCCGGCAGCTGCGATACTGGGATCTTCCTTGTATCGGGCTCTGAATCGCCTGACCCACCACTGCTGCCACAACGCAACCGGCATCGCAGAGTCCATGGCGATCACATAGTCTGAAGCATCACCTGTCATTGAGTACCAATCATTGAACCAACGCAGTCCGTGACCCAGCAATAAGGCCTTGATGCCCAGACTGCGGAACTGCCTGATAAAGTTGCTGACTGTGACATCACCGGTCGACGTCATCGCCACCAGTGAGACCTTTTCCGCTTTGTATTTGTTCAGCAAAGGCCTGAATTCGGTCTCATCCAGGGCTGCCACGTCGTAGGGCAATGGCTCGAATCCGGCGTTCTTCAGGCTGGTCTGCAACGCCTCGCCCCAGCCGCGTCCAAAAGCACTGTCCTCGACCAATATAGCGGCCCGGTTATTGACTGGCTTCCACAGGCCCTGATCCAGAAAATATTTAAGCGGCTCACCGTACAGGCCTGCCAGCTTCGGTGGTGAAGGCCAGCCTTTAAACCATCCCTTATACCGTTCGGGATCCTGGTTAATTTTATCCGCAATATATTGGGATGCTCCCAGATGGCCGATATGGATCATTTTTAGCGGGGCCTCGGCATCCATCATTGCCAGCGCGACGGAAGAGTGCCAGCCGCCAATCATCAGTTCGACACCCTGGCGGGTAATGGCATCAGTTACTGCTTTCGCGGCTGTATCGGGGTTGGACTGGCTGTCTACCCAGACAATATCAATATCACGAAGCTTGCCATCGATAACAACCGGTACTTCCCCTTTTGCCCGGGCATCCTCCAGTGCCATCAGGGTGCCCTGTTTCAAGGCCGCGCCCGTATGTTGTGCCGGTCCGCTGTATGGTCCGGAGACACCGATTCGAAGGGGAGGGCCGAGGCTTTGCGCATGAAGTATTTTCGGCATCAACAAGGAGAAAGTTCCTGCCGCACCAACCGCTCCGGCGGCTCGAAGGAAACGTCGTCGGCTGAATTGGACAAACTGTGTCAGGAAGTATCGCTCCCTGAAATGTTGACTCATCAGCTCTCTCCTGGGCTCTGGTGGAGCAATATATTTAGGTTAGCTCAAAAAATGGGTATTGAAGTCTATACTGACTCTGTGCGGAGCATTTTTTATTTGTTTTTCAGGGGGATTCCAATGGGGCTTTTGCAAAAGAGCCTGAAGGCGCGGATGACGGTTTACTTCTTGCTGGTTTCAGTACTGGTTGTCGTTGCGCTGGCGGCGGTGACGCATTTTCTTTCTGCTGAAACTCAAAAGGAGGTGGCGATCGCGCAGTTTGAGGTTATTGCCGATCATAAAGAGTTCGAGATTAACCGGTTTATTTCCGAGCAGGTCGCTATTGCGACGAAAATTGCCGGGCTTGATGAACTACGCAAAGCTGCTGACTCACTATTGTCGAAGGAGTTTGATTCTGCTCAATACCAGGCTGCCTATTTAGAGTTGGCCGAAGTCTTGTTTTTGTCCACGTTTCTTGATTATGGTTCAGCGAGCGCCTCTGATTTGACAGAAATTTTACTGCTGACAAATATTGGCGGCAGGGTTTTCTTCTCCACGGATCCGTCTCATGAGGGGCAATACCGGCTCAGCGATCAGTATTTCACCAAAGGGCGGCAGGCAACCTACTTGCAGCAGGTGTATCCGGCATCCGAGACCGCCGCACCGACCCTGACGGTGTCGACTCCGCTTCTGAGCCCGACAGGAGAGCTTCTTGGCGTGCTGGCAGCCCATATCAGGTTGTCGATTCTGGTCGAGATTGTCGGCAGGCGAACCGGATTTGGGGAAAGCGGCGAGGCTTATTTGATTGATGCTCACAACCGTTTTATTTCAGCCGAACGCTTTGGCGATGAGTCTTACCCGCGGGGTGTACACAGCCAGGGTATTGAAGCGGCCCTGAAGGGGGAAAACGGAGCGGGACTCTATAACAACTATACCAATGTACCGGTGATTGGCAGTTACCGCTGGCTTCCCAATCTGGGCCTGGCGCTGATCACTGAAATTCAGGCTTCCACAGCCTTGGCACCTGCCAACCGTCTTGGCGGGATGATCCTAAGCGTTGGCCTGTTGGCGGTTGGGGTACTGAGTATCGGGATTTACCTGATTGCCGCTCGGATTGCCCGGCCTATTCTGGCCGTGACGGATACCACCTTGAAAATCGCCGCCGGGGATCTCAATCAGACTGCACCGGTTCTGACTCAGGATGAAACCGGGGTGCTGGCGAAAAACTTCAATATTATGATCGAGCGGCTTAAAAGTACTCTTGACGATTTAGCCGCGGAGCAGGAAAAGTCGGAACACCTATTGCTTAATATTCTGCCAGCAGCGATTGCAGAACGTCTCAAGCAAGGCGAAGATACTATTGCGGACAGCTTTGCCGAAGTCACCATTTTATTCGCTGATATCGTCAACTTCACCCCCATGTCCGCCCAACTGTCTGCAGCGGAGCTGGTGGGGTTGCTCAACGAAATATTTTGTGAGTTTGACCGCTTGAGTGAAGAGCGGGGGCTGGAAAAGATCAAAACTATCGGGGATGCCTATATGGTTGGAGCCGGGATCCCCATCCCGCGAGATGATCATGCCCAGGTGGTCGCCGAGATGGCACTGGACATGATGGAGGTGATTGAGTGTTTCAACCGAAGACATGATAGCGATCTGAGCATGCGCATTGGAATTAACAGCGGGCCTGTGGTGGCAGGGGTGATTGGCACGAAAAAGTTCGTCTATGACATCTGGGGAGATGCGGTGAATACGGCGTCAAGAATGGAGTCTCAGGGGCTGAAAGGGGGGATCCAAATCACCGAAGCCACCTACAGACACTTGCGGGATCAGTTCGTATTTTCCGATCGCGGGATGATAGGCATCAAAGGAAAAGGACAAATGCACACCTATATTTTGAAAGGGCGTAAGGAAGAGGCGATCAGTTAGGTTGTTTTTGTTATGCAGGGTTTGAACTAAGGATACATATATGAAGTTAATTAACACCTTGCTGATACTTGCCGGCCTTTTTTTGAGTGGTTGTAACGATCAGCCGTCAAGTCTCAAAGAGTTCAGGATCGGCCTGATTGCGCCGATAAGCGGTCATATTCCGGAAGTGGGACAGGCCACGGTAGAGGCTGCGAAACTGGCTGTTCAGGAAGTCAACGACCGCGGCGGTCTGATCATCGACAATGAACGATACCGGGTGGAACTGCTGATTGAAGATAATCAGGATAAAGCCGAGCAGGCTATCAGTGCCGCTCTGCGGCTGATCAATCAGCAAAACGTCAGTGCTATTGTTGGCCCTCAGGCCAGCCGTAACGCGATCCCTGCGGCCAGATACGCCGAGTACGCTGGGATCCCGATGATCAGCCCCTGGTCTACGAACCCGGAAACAACCCGGGATAAAAACTGGGTTTTTCGTGTCGCTTTTGTTGATACTTTTCAGGGGCAACTGATGGCGAGTTTCGCCTACGACGAGTTGGAGTTTAAAAAGGCAGCCGT
The DNA here is from genome assembly GCF_050337085.1 of Photobacterium sagamiensis. Lineage (NCBI taxonomy): Bacteria > Pseudomonadati > Pseudomonadota > Gammaproteobacteria > Vibrionales > Vibrionaceae > Photobacterium > Photobacterium sagamiensis. The sequence goes on from NZ_JAKJSP010000030.1 coordinate 46,943, forward strand.
GCTGTATGATATCTCCAGTGAGTATAACCGCAATCTGGCTGAGGTTTTCAGGACAGCCTTTAAGGCATTGGGGGGCGGGATAGTCGCCTTTGAGTTCTATACCCGTGACACGGAGGATGTTACTAAGCAGCTGCGCCGGATCCAGGCCGCCGAACCCGAGGTGCTGTTTTTGCCCAATTACTACAATGAAGTGCCAGGTCAGGCCCGTCAGGCAAGAGAGCTGGGGATCAAGGCTCAATTACTCGGCAGTGATAGCTGGGCTCAAATACCGGAAGCTGAGCGTGATGCGATTGAGGGGGCCTTTTTCAGCACGCATTATGCGGTTGATACTACTAATGACGAGACGATGCACTTCAGGGCTCGCTATCGTCAAACGTTCAACAGGGAGCCGGATGATGTGGCAGCCCTGACTTATGATGCCTTCGGGATGTTATTTGAGGCGGCGAAACGTCATGGCGGGGTGGAGCCTGAAGGGATCCGCGATGCGCTCAACAATCTTGACGTTTATGACGGTGTCACAGGGAAAATTGAGTTTCGTGATTCCGGTGATCCGATCAAAAGTGCCGTGGTGCTTGAGGTAAAGGAAGGCGAATTTTCATTCAGTATGCGGGTTGAACCCTGACGGCTCAGGGTATACCAATTCCATTAATTATCTACCCATTCAGAACACCACTGGGAGTCAAGTTCAAGGATAGCGATTGATAGAAGAGTGGATCTCTTTTGAAATCGCTAGACACAGAAATTGGCTTCCAGTGGCGTTCCCGTTGGGCGAGTTTAAAATCCTTTTATACTACGTTAATAAATTTCAATTTAGAGCCACTAGATTTTCAATTTCTCGCCTTGTCTAAAAGGATTTTAACTCTCGCTGAATTGATCAGATAATTAATGGATTTGGTATTATGCTATTTTTTTTCAGCGTACAAAAAAGCCAGCAGATTGCTCCACTGGCTTTGTCTTGATTATTTATTGGATATTTAGTTTTTGCTAAATACCAAAAATTGGGTTGATAACGGCGGTAAAGTCACTTTGACGGAATACGGCAGGCCATGGCTTGGCTCTTCCACCGCTTCAATGTATTCATCTACAGCATAACCGCTGCCCCAATAACAGGTGGCATCCGTATTGAGTACGAGGCGGTATTGCCCTTTCTCCGGCACACCCAGGGTATAACCATTGCGCGGTTCTGGCGTAAAGTTACTGATCACCAACACTTTGTCACCATTGAGCGCAAAACGTTCATGGGCCAGTACGCTTTGCTCGGCATCATCTTGTACTCGCCATTGGAAACCTTCCGGCGAACAGTCGAGCTCATACAGTGCCGGAACACTGGTGTACAACCGGTTTAGATCTCGGACTAAATTTTGCGTCCCTTGATGGCGAGGATATTGCAGCCAGTGCCATTCTAGTTGACCATCGTGGTTCCACTCGGCACTCTGGGCAATTTCGGCCCCCATAAAGTTCAGCTTTTTACCCGGCTGACCGTACATATACCCCATATAGGCACGCAGGTTAGCGGATTTTTGCCACTCATCCCCCGGCATTTTATCCAGCATCGACCCTTTGCCGTACACCACCTCGTCGTGAGAAAGCGACAAGACGTAATTCTCACTGAATGCGTAAATCATTGGGAATGTGATGGTATTGTGGTGGTATTTGCGGTGAACAGGTTCTTCTTTGATGTATGACAGGCTGTCGTGCATCCACCCCATATTCCACTTAAAGCCAAAGCCTAAACCGCCCATCGCGGTTGGTTTGGAAACACCGGGGAAAGCTGTAGACTCTTCGGCAATGGTCATCGCATTGGGATAATGGCGATAAACTTCTTCATTCATCCACTTCAGCAGGCTGATGGCATCATAGTTTTCATTACCGCCATCCTGGTTGGGGATCCATTCACCGTGCTTGCGGGAATAATCGTGGTAAAGCATTGAGGCAACGGCATCAACACGCAAGCCATCGATATGGAAATGCTCAAACCAGTACAGCGCATTCGACACTAGGAAACGGCGTACATGATCCCGACCATAATCGTAGATATAGCTGCTCCAGTCCTGGTGCCAGCCACGACGCGGATCTGGGTCATTGAACAATGGGGTACCGTCAAAGTTTGCCAAACCGTGATCATCGGACGGGAAATGTGCCGGCACCCAGTCAAGCACCACACCCAGACCGGCCTGGTGACACTCATCAACAAAATACTTGAAATCATCCGGTGAGCCAAAGCGACTGGTAGGGGCAAACAGGCCTATCGGTTGATAGCCCCAAGAGCCATAAAACGGATACTCTGATACCGGCATCAGTTCAATATGGGTGTACCCCATATCGGTCAAATAAGGGATCAGCTCTTGTGCCAACTCCCGGTAAGTCAGAAATTCACCGTGTTCATTTCTGCGCCATGACCCTGCATGCAGCTCATAGAAAGAGAGCGGCTGTTGGTGCTTTGGTGCTTCTTCCCGGTTTTGCCATGCCCGGTCTTGCCACTTGTACTTGGCCTGATCAAAAACAAGCGATGAGAAAGACGGGTACTGTTCGGCATGGTAACCCCATGGATCGGCTTTATGTGGCAAGCCATTGCCTGCGCTGTCTTTCAGCTCAAACTTGTAACACTCCCCTTCTGCCAGCCCGGGAATGAATAATCCCCACAGGCCATGATCCATGCGTTGTAAGGGATGACGTCGGCCATCCCAACCATTAAATTCTCCTACTACACTGGCAGCAGAAGCATTTGGTGCAAAAACCAGAAAACGAACGCCTGAAACCCGCTGGCCTGCTTTTTCCAGTGTGATGAGCTGGGCACCCATTTCATTGTACATTTGTGACGGGGTGAAAAGCGCCTCGTCAGAAGGCAAAATACGATGATATTGATAAGGGTCATTAATCGATTGCTGGCCGTTCGGCCAACAAACATGCAACTGATAATTAGCAGTGGTCAGGTCTGTTTCACCTTTGAGGATAAAACCGCTGGTGGATTCACGTTCCATGCTGAAACGTTCACCACATTCGATTTCCACCTCAACCTTTTCAGCGCCTGGCATCCATACGCGAAGTGAGATCTCTTCAGAATTGTATTGTGGTCCTAGAAATGAAAATGGGTCTGAAAATGCGGCTCTTTCTAGCTGGCCGTATTCCTTTTCACCCTGTGTTTCTCTGTTCAACGAATTACTCCTTACTGATCACTGAAGAGCTTTTGCTCGCATCTATGCTAAGCGTCGAGTCAATCGATAATTTCCTGATGGGCCAAGACATCATCTTGATTGCGATAGAACCTCAAAAAGCCCTCTTATGAGGGCTTAAAGAAGTTCGGACAGGTTATTAAACGCCGGATGCAGACTCTGTCGATGCAACGGATGGCAACACGTAGCCATCAAGATACATCTCAAGGTACTGCAGTGCAGATTCCTGCCAGCTGAACTGGCATGCCATTGCATTTTGTTGCAAGCGTTTAAATTCCTGTGGCTTTTGGCTGTACAGCAGAAGACTACGTTGCAATTTAATCAACAGAGCCTCTGGGGTCGGATCGCTAAATATAAATCCGGTCGCGACTTGAGGTTTCTCGTCATAATCAATAACGGTATCAATTAATCCGCCAACCCCTCGAACGATAGGCAATGTACCATACGCCAAGCTGTACATTTGATTCAGGCCGCAAGGCTCAAATTCAGAAGGCATCATAAAAAAGTCAGCCCCGGCTGTAATACAGTGAGCCAATGGATTGCTGTATGCCTCAACAAATGCGAATTTATCTGCATGCGCTTCGCTAATTTGACGTAACGCCGACGCCAATGCCGGATCGCCGGTTCCAACAAGAACGACCTGAACCTCATTGAGCAGGAAGTCTTTTAAAATCGGGATCAGATAATGGATGCCTTTTTGCTCGGTTAAGCGACAGACCATGCCGTACACCGGAAGATCAACGACCGGCAAACCTACCTGCTGCTGCAAATCTTTTTTACAGGCCTTTTTGCCCCGAGCCATACTGATCTTATTCGCTTTGAATTTCTGCTTGATATAAGGATCGGTTTCCGGATTCCAGTCGCCATAATCACAGCCATTCACAATGCCATATAAATCACTGATTCGGTTTTGAAAGTCAACGTCCATACCGTGTGAGCCGATATGAGTCAGCAATTCTGAGGCATAGTTAGGACTCACCGCATTCACTTTATCAGCATAAGCAACCCCCGCTTTTAGCATACTGATATGAGAAGGATCTATTTCAGCATTTATGTAACGGTGTTGAATCAATTCAGGGATCAAACTGTACTGATCGTAATTGAAAATACCTTTAAATACCGCATTATGAATAGTGATCACACTCTTCGCATTAGCAAAAAAGTCACTCTGAGCATAACGGGTTTTCAGTAAGAAAGGCACCAGGCCGGCATGCCAGTCGTTACAGTGAATAATGTCCGGCTGAAAGCCGACTTTCTCGCACATGTCCAGTGCCGCCGCACTCAAGAAGGCAAAACGCTCACCATTGTCTGGGTATGCCTGATTATTTTCGGCATACAATTCCGGACGATCAAAGTACTGCGGTGCATCCAGCGCATAAACGGGCACATCGCCACTTGCTAACTGTTTTACTTGATAATCAACGGCTGCAGGCTGCGGTTCAACGTATAGTTCTGTTGATAGTAACGAAACTGCCTGATCACGACCTGTTACGGTCTTATAAAGCGGCATTACAATTCGAACATCGTGCCCCATCAGCTTTAAAGCGGCAGGCAAAGATTTTGCAACATCGGCGAGGCCGCCAGTTTTCACCAGCCCCTCTACTTCAGATGAAACAAATAAAATCTTAAGTGGCTTTTTTGGCACAGCTTTCTTTTTAGTAGCCAACTTCTTAGTAACCAATTTTCGCTCCTTTCGGGATCACGACAATTCCGTCGTCAGATACGTGATATTTCTTTTTATCTTCTTCAATATTCACACCAATCACAGTACCCGGGGCAATCTGCACATCTTTATCGATAATCGTACGACGAATTATGCAGTTTGCACCTATCTTTACATCACCCAAAATGACAGATTCAGAAATCGTACTGTTGTGATCAACATTGGTGCGGAAGCCTAGTACCGATTGATGAATTTTTGCGCCTCGAATATAGCTACCTGCTGAAATCATGCAGTTATTAATATCTATCTTACAATTGTTGGCATCAAGAATCGTCGCGGGTGGTAATGGCGGGTAATGAGTATGTAGCTGCCATTGGCGGTTATACAGTGAAAAAGGGGCATCTTCAGAAAGCAGATCCATATGCGCTTGCCAGTACGCTTCGATGGTACCTACATCACGCCAATAGCCATTATTTTTTTCACCAGGGATAATGTTTGAATTGAAGTCATAAACAAACACTTTTCCCTGCGGAAATAGCTTAGGAATAATGTCTTTACCAAAGTCATGGCTGGAATTTTCGTTAGCCGCATCTTCATTTAATTCGGCGCACAAAGTGCCAGTTTCAAAAATATAATTACCCATTGAAACCAAGGCATGGTCAGGATCACCCGGAATAGATTTAGGTTTAGCGGGTTTTTCTTCAAAACCAATCATGCAGCCTTTTTCATCAACTTCAATAACACCAAAGGCACTGGCTTCGTTAAGAGGCATACGCAAGGCCGAAACTGTCAGTTCAGCTTCTTTTTCCTGATGGAAATCCAGCATTTGTTTCACATCCATTTTATAGATGTGATCGCTACCAAATATACAGACTTGGTCCGGCTCAGCCTGTTCAATAAAACCAATATTCTGATAAATAGCATCAGCGGTTCCATCATACCAGCGTTTGCCCATACGCATTTGTGCCGGGATAGGGTCAATAAAACGGTCTGTGATACCAGTCAGGTTCCAGCCCTTTTTCATATGGACATACAATGACTGAGACTTGAATTGAGTCAGTACATATATCTTCAGAATATCTGCATTAACAAAGTTGTTTAATGCAAAATCGATAAGCCGATAACTCCCCCCAAATGGGACTGCTGGTTTAGTACGTTTTTCCGTTAAGGGACGTAATCTAGAACCTTCGCCACCCGCCAGTATCATTCCTAAAACGCCAGACATCCTATGCTCCCTTATCATTATGCTGTTTCGTGCATACGCAACGCGTATACATCATATGAGTTTATATCATATGATGTATTTAATTTGAACTGTAAAATTAATAAAGGTGAAGTTCTGTAAACAGAAATCGCAGGCTATTTTTAGCTGTGCAAATGTTTCACACAATGAGCCATTGCAAATGGATTTATACCCAAACCACCTTAAGATGCAGAGTTCATGGAGGGTTAAAATGACGCTAACAGCATAAAATAAAAGTGTTTATCTGGTTTGGGGAGCTTGTATTATCGAGCCAGCATAATTTCCAAACGTGCGCCAACACGTTCAGCTAAATCGGCAAGTTCACCTACCCATTCGATGATTTGGTATAAAAATATGACATCAACGGGATTTAAATCAGCTTCAATAGCCAATAAAGAACGGCGTAACTCAATTTGCATAGAATCGGTGCCATCTTCAATTTTATCGAGTTGATTGATCATTTTTTCAACCAGATCAACTTCGCGCCCCTTAAAGCCCATTTCTAACAAGGCATCAAGTTCATTGATCACATCTGCTGCTTTTTCGGTAGCATCAATACAGAGGCTTAAGTAATCAAAAAAGGGTTCTGATAGTTCATCTGGGATTTGTAATTTACGGCCTATTACCCGGTCTGAAATATCTTTGGCTTTGTTGGCAATTTTGTCTTGTTGAGTGAGTAGTTCCAACACATCAGTTCGTTGTACCGGCATAAAAAAACTGTTAGGTAATTCGAGACGAATTTCGCGCTTTAGCTGGTCGGCATCTTTTTCCAGTTCCGATATCTGCTTGCGGATCTTTTCTGCCTTTTCCCATTCATTTTCAACACAGGCACGGAAAAACGGTTTCAATTGATTGCAACACGAAGCCACCAGCCGAATATGTTTCTCTAATGGTTTCAGTGGCGATTTAGCAAAGACATCCAGTATTAAATTTCTTGTCATAATATAATCCAACGAAGTGTTATTCTTGTGTTAAAAATCCAATCAGCTTCGCGATAAAAATCCGTCACCTTGTAATTTATATTTTAGACCAACGGTGATTGGGTTGGATAATAATCTTAATAACTCCTTGATATTTTAAACAATGCATTGGTCTTTATATATCTGGTTATCGAGAATGTTATTATTTTACAATTTACCCTTTGTTCCCAATGGATTTGCCATTTTCACGGTGAAAACAAAAAAAGCCCCGAGGGGGCTTTTTACATTAGTACGTGTTTTGCAATCTGATTTAGCACTGTGCTGTGGCTAAGTACTTCTCCATCTCAGCGGTCGGCACCATGCCTCCACCTGTCGCCCAAATCAGATGAGTGGCATGATTCATCTTCTCTGCGGTAAAGCTCATTCGGTTCAGGTAATCGGTATTGTTTTGAACGTGAACAGCACCCACCATACCGGCCAGAGCTGATGGTTCTAATTGAATATCTTCTGTTCTACTGAGTAAGCCCAGCAGGTTATACATTTCCTGATCATCAATCGTAACGTAGCCGTCAAGCAGGCGTTCCATGGCACGGCCAACGAAGCCGGAAGCGCGCCCTACCGCTAAACCATCAGCGGCCGTTACGTTGTCGATGCCCAGATCCTGAACGGCAATATTGTCGTGCAGTCCGGTATGTACGCCTAATAACATGCAAGGTGAGTGAGTCGGCTCGGCAAAAATGCAGTGAACATCATCACCAAAGGCTAATTTAAGCCCGAAAGCAACGCCGCCAGGTCCGCCGCCGACGCCACATGGCAAATAGACAAACAACGGGTTGTCACTATCGACGGTGATGCCCATCTCTTCAAACTGTTTTTTAACTCGTTCGCCAGCCACCGAATAGCCAAGGAACAGATTTTTTGAGTTCTCATCGTCGATAAAGAAGCACATTGGATCGCTTGCAGCCTCTTCTCGCCCTTTCTCGACGGCAACGCCATAATCCGATTCATATTCGACGACATTAACGCCGTGTGAACGAAGTTTACTCTTCTTCCACTCGCGTGCATCGGCTGACATGTGAACACTGACGTTGAAGCCAAGTTTTGCACTCATGATGCCGATTGACATTCCCAGGTTGCCCGTTGAGCCTACGGCAATGCTGTACTGACTGAAAAACTGTTTAAATTCATCGGAATGCAGCTTTTCATAATTGTCGTCAACTGATAGCAGGCCAGCTTCGATGGCTAATCCTTCAGCATGTTTCAGTACTTCATAGATCCCGCCACGGGCTTTGATTGAGCCTGAAATAGGAAGGTGGCTGTCTTTTTTCAGCAGCATCTTTCCTTGGATACCGGTGTTATACCGCGTGCTGAGTTCACTTTGCATGGCAGGAACTGCCTGGATTTCCGACTCAATGATCCCGTGAGTTGCAGCCGTTTCCGGGAACGCCTTGCACAGGTATGGCGCAAAGCGATTAAGGCGATCGCTGGCATCTTTGACATCATTCTGATCTAAGCTCACATAAGGCAGCCCTTCTTCCAGTGTTGTGATGCCCGGGTTAAACCATGCCAGCTCGTTCAGGTCGATTAACTGCTGAACCAACGGGAAGTCTGACACTAATTGTTTGATCTGTTCTTTATTCACAATATTTCTCTTTCTTGTAATTAGATAATGTACGACAGCAGGAATGTTCCGCCAAGCGCGACGACAGAGGCGATAGCAGTGGCTGTTGTATAGTATTTGAATGTGTCATTAAGGCTTGCCCCTGAATACTGCTTAACCAGCCAGAACAGCGAATCAGTCACGATGGTGCAACCAATGGCGCCTGAGCCGATGGCTAGCGTGATGATCTCCGGGGATACCTCGGGATATAAAGCCAACATAGGAGAAACAATCGCGGTTGCGCCCATCATTGCAACGGTTGCCGAACCCACAGCGGCATGCATAACCAGAGCAACTAACCACGCTAACAGGATAGGGTGCATGTGCCATCCCGCAAGAATCGTCGCAAGCGCATCGCCTAAGCCACTGGCATTGAGAACGCCGTTAAAGGCACCACCAGCACCGATGATCAGCAGAATATTGGCAATCGATGAGAAACAGTCTTCGGTTTTGTCCAGTAGCTGCGTCATGCCCATGTTTTGTTTCAGGCCCAGCAGGTAGTAGGCATTAAGCGCGGCAATAAACATCGCGGTGATCGGATTACCGATAAATTCAATGAAAGTATAAAGGGGAGTTTCCGCTTCAAGGTTCAGTTCAGCGCCTGTTTTGAGCAGCATCAGCACGATTGGCAGTAAGATGGTAAACAGGGTGGCACCGAGAGAGGGTAAATCTTTCTCATCTCTTTCTTCGCCTGATGCAAGCTCTGCAGGTACCTCGGTGAATGGAAGGCGCTTGCCAACAATCTTAAGAAATAGCGGTCCGCCAATTAACGCGGTCGGCAAGCCAAGTATAAAACCGTACACAATGACAGTGCCGACATCCGCACCAAGGGCGTTAGTCACATATAAAGCGGCAGGGTGGGGAGGCATGATGCAGTGGACTGTCATCAGGGCTGTGCCCAATGGGATCGCCAGTTTAAGAAGTGATGTATTGGTTTTTTTTGCAATAGTGAAGGCCAGCGGGATCAGCAGTACCACACCGACTTCAACGAAGAGGGTAATACCGCATACCAGGCCGATCAGTACCATGATCACATCGGCAGAGACATAAGGTAAACGTTGCAGTGTCAAACCAATACGTTCTGCGGCCCCGGAGACTTCCATCATTTTACCCAGGATGGTTCCTAGCCCGATAACGACCGCGAGAAACCCGAGCGTACCGCCAACCCCGTTTTCGATAGCACTGATCATTTCGACGGGATTCATCCCCATGACACTGCCAACGAAAAAACTCGAGAGGAGTAATGCCAGGAACGGGTGAATTTTCAGTTTTACAATCGTGAACACAATTAATGCTATTGAGCTTATTAATGTGCCAAATATCCACATATCTGAGTACATGTCCTTGTCCTTGTTTGTATTATGAGCTGCTGTGTTGGCGCTCATTAAAACTTTCAGGCATCAGACTGACAAACGATCAATACTCAACTTTCAGATGAGCCAGATTGAACCAAAAGGGTGATTAAGTTCAAAATGCAGGGTTATGGAACGATCTGTTTCACATAAAATAGTATGAAACAATGATTAAATCATTAGATAGCCGTACTGTTATCATCCTCAATAATGACTTGTTGTTAACCTCATGTACGCAAAAAACATCCCATTAACAGGAAATACGCTGCTAAACGGGTACCAGTTATCAAAATTACATACGTTCGAGGTGGCAGCGCGTCATCTTTCATTCTCTATGGCAGCAGAAGAACTATCACTGAGCCCAAGTGCGATTAGCCATCGGGTGAACGGGCTTGAAAGTGAATTAGGGTTTAAGTTGTTCGACCGGTTTCACCGTAAAATAAAGCTGACCAGCGAAGGCGCGAGAATTTATACGGCGCTGCAATCGTCGTTGGCGCTGATCAATCAAGAGGTCGCAGAGATAAGAAACAATGAGATATCAGGCTCGTTGATCGTATATTCCCGCCCATCCATTGCTCAATGCTGGCTCGTTCCTAAGCTGGCGGATTTCCATCAGCTTTATCCATCCATAACCTTAGATATCCTCACCGGTAACGAAAATATCAACTTCAACAACTATAATATCGACCTGGCGATTTATTATGATAACAAGCCGCCGGAAGGATTGAACTGTGAACATTTGATGAGTGAGTCTATCGTTCCGGTATGCAGTCAAGAATACGCAGAAAAGCACAACTTATTTGATAACCCGTCGGGATTAGAGCAATGCACCCTGCTTCATGACAAGCAGGCATGGGATTATAAATCGGGTTCAGATGAGTGGCATTTCTGGTCTGAGTCGTTTGGCCTGAGCAATTTAGAGCTAAGTCGGGGGATGGGATTTGATCGTTCTGATTTATCGATCATCGCGGCCATCAACCATGCCGGTGTCGCGATGGGAAGAAACACCCTGGTCAATAAGCGTGTACAAAGCGGTGAGCTGGTTAAGCCTTTCCCGGAGCTGGAGGTAAATTGCCACCATAATTATTACGTTGTTACCCAAAACAAAGATCAAAACCCAAGGATCAAGGTATTTGTCGATTGGTTAAAGGAAATGTTATTAGAATCATAAAATATGCAGACCCAATTAATATCCGCTCCATTAATTATATCGCTGAATTAATAGGATAATTAATGGCTTTGGAACAAATGCTGTTTTAGTAGAAAGTATTTCCTGTCAACGATACGGTGGCCGTTGAACTCTGCATCTTGGGGTAGCTTGAGTATAAGGACTCTTTTATTCAAGCATTAGCTCCGGGCTCGCTTCATTTATTGCGGCCCTTAGCCTGTCAATGTAGTCGGAGGGGAAGCTCCAGATGGGGTACTCATGGCTTCGCAAGAGCCCCCGCTCCTCCGGGCGAAGATCGTACATTAAGGTCATAAGAATATCACTGCTTGCTCAGGGGCTTTTGCGAAAATAAGCATGCCCGTTTCCGCTCGCCGCTTTCTCTGCATCAGTGACGTCAATTAGGTTTATTTCATCATGCTCCCGCATAAACTTCGACACCCCCGGCTTTAGCCTCCGGCCCTTCCATACTTGACCCAACCGCTGTTGCGCGAACATCCAACTGGATAGGCCTAGTGCTTTATCATGCTCTGAAAGGTATATGCTGAGCTGTTGTGGGACATTCAAGAAACCGTCGTTGATAAGCGCACCGAAAATGCCTCGGTCAAAGTCACTGCCGACTAAAATCACATGGCCTAACCGTAACTGGTTAAGAATGGCTTCCCTGTCCATATGAGATCGCTGTAATGCTAATTGGGCGATGGCTGTAACAACCACTCGGGTTCCCGCACTGTAACCGACAATGTGAATTTGTTCCGCCTGGGTGGAAGCCGCTATATACTCAATAAGTTTACGTAAATTGTGAGCTGAGTAGCCGGTTGTTTCGACATCGGAAACATAGGCTAGGCGCTTTGGTGTCGAGGGCCAGGCATAGGCAATAAATACTCCGTCATAACCTAAGAAATGCCATAACTCGGTGGCTACCAGAGCCGGATTTTCAAAAATCACTTTATAACCGTGAACATAAATATAAACGTGTTTACGTTTAGATATCGATAGCTTTTCATTGATCGCCTGCACAAACTCTTCATCACCATCAAGCATTTCTGGAGGCAGTTCACCGGGAGCAACAAATAGCCACGGAATGGTCGTTTCCAAAATCCCAAATTCTGTCACCCCCGACACCCTCAGGGGATATTTTTCAGTACGGTTTTTGGCTAAGGAGAGCTTGCGCGCTTCTTCCCAGGTAAGCCCCTCGGTACCGAGTTCGATTCGTGCAGCCCCCAGACGTAAGACATGGCCGCGCTTATTTTGGTAATAGTCTTCTTTGTGTTCTTCGTCCGCAGGCTCACGGTCGGTTGCGTACAGAACGCCGCCATAAGGAAGGTTGTCTATGGGGTTATTATCAACGAACGGATCAACAGTGCCGTCATCATACACGTCCGGTGCTGGCATAAGATTGAATTGGTAGAGGCCGTCGCTCACACAAGCTGTCAGCAAAGATGCCATAAAGAAAAATAACCACTGACGCAATAAGAAACGATCGCAATTGCACACCTTTGACCATACCTTCATTCAGATGAGCTGAGCATTACTCACTCGTACATATTTTGACCATAGACTATTTTTGTAGGTAAACCTGACAATTATGTTGAAAGATAAACAGGCCCTCGTATTACTTATCAAAGTCTCGGGCTTTGAATATTGATTACATCTTAGGTGAGCAGAGGTGAACATCATCAATATTGCCAGTCGAATATAAATCAGATCATCATATTAAGAGTTATGCGATTGTCCTGACTGTTATTACTCATTGAAAATAATTGATTTTTTAAAAATCTGTTCAATCGTTAACCATTTTCTAAATAGAACCACTATTCACTCAAATGGCCGCCTTGACTAAAAGCCAATGAATTCTCGCTGAACTCTGCATCTTGAGGTGGTTTGGATATATAAGCAGAGCGATATTTTTTAGGCTATCAGAAACTGACTTATAAGTAGTATCAGTAATATTATTTATCGTGCGGTTATTAACAATATCCTTACTTTTAGCTACACGATGGCTTCAATATTTGTCAAAGCTTCATTCTTTTTTTATAAAAAAAGCTTTTAATTGATCGCAATCAAGCAAGGCTTTGATCGATAAATAATCAACCCGGATCCATCTATTACTTTCAGTACGAACCTTTTATTATTTGCGAAAGATATAATCTAGCCTCGAGCTATTAATTATTTGCATAATAAAGGGTTAATCCATGAAGAATTTCACATTATTTGGTGCTTTATGCACCGTTGCGCTTACAGGTTGCCAATCTGTCAATTACAACGCGCAACCCACTACATACGAATTAACTAATCAGAGTTCTACTCTAGTGCAAGGTACCGGTGTGGAATCTCAAGACATCGTCGCTATGACTGACAAGATGGCTCGAGACATGCTTTCTAACCCAACTCTAGCTGGCAAGCCTACTCCTCCGCGTGTAGTGGTCGACAGTGAGTATTTCAAAAATGAAAGCTCTACTCGCATCAATAAAAACATGATCACGGATCGACTGCGGATGAATTTAAACCGAGCAGCAGCGAGTCGAATGGCGTTTATCAACCGAGAAAATCTGGACATGATTAACGCTGAAAGAAAAATGAAGCGTGACGGGCAAGTGGATAAAGGCACTCTGAAAGCGGCGAGAAAAACCGCTGGGGCAGATTATCGCCTAGTCGGACGCATATCATCTCTCAACGCCGTAGACGTCAATACCAACGCTCGGTCTAGTTACCATCAGATCATGTTTGAAATGGTTGATTTGGAAGTCGGAACCATTGTGTGGAGCGGCATGTACGAGTTTAAAAAATCCACACAAGATGACGTTATCTACCGTTAATAATTAACCAGGGAATGGCTTATGAACAAGTTGATTTGTTTTCTGCTGGCCGCAGGTATTGCTACACCTGCAATGGCGACAGACTTTGCTACTGAAGGCAAAAAATATAACGATCTCGCTGGAACGAGTGTAAATGCAGTGCATATACTCAGCGCATCGTTACAAACTCAAAATAAACGGTTTTTTAGCGAAGATGAATCCGTGCTGTCTGTTGAATATCTTGGCTCACAACGCACAGCAGTAAAAACCTTAGAGGTTGTTGCCGTATTTCGAAACCGTACCAGCACCCCCGCGACGATAGAAGCGCGCACACTGTATTTGGGGGACGGGGGAATGCCGATTGATGATGAATCTGCATGGCAAAGAGTCTTTCTTGACGCTAACGGGTCTGGCACCTATCGAGAAACATCATTAAAAACTCGAGAAGTTAAACATTATCGGATAGAAGTTCGTGAGTCGCGCTAGCGCCTCACAATATATTTAAAGGTGCGCAATGAAACCAAAATTACAACGTACTGCTGTTGCTTTTTCACTGACAGCGGCAATAAGTGTGTGCTCAGCAGCCACGCCAGCAGTGGAAAACATACTCACAGAGCAAGCAGAGCTTGTTGACCAGCAATACAACAACCTTGAACCAGAAATGTTCGCCAGGAACCAAGTATTGTATTACATGGAGCGCGGAAAAATCGCATTCGATGCTGAAGATTTCGATCTCGCAGCCGAGCTATTTGACAAAGCCATTGTTGGTATCGAAAAGGTCTACAGTAAACATCCTGATGCCCAAAAAGCACGGCAACTGATGTACGAAGAGAAGCGTAAGCCGTTTAAGGGCGAGGCCTATGAAAGGGCAATGGTATTCTATTACCGTGGTTTATTAGATCTGATGAATCACGACTATGAAAATGCCCGGGCCAGTTTTGAAAGCGGTTTGTTACAAGACTCCATGGGTCAAAACCGAGACTTTCTGCAAGACTTTGCGACTTTAGAATACCTGTCTGGATGGGCTGGCCGATGTGCGGGATTCAACGATCTCTCAGAACAGTCATTTAAACGTGCACATCAGCTAAATCCGACACTTAAAACACCGCAGAAAAATAAGCGTACACTCATTATTGGTGAAAGCGGCATTGTACCCTTTAAGTACTACAGTGCTGACTTAGGTGGAGAGCTTCGTTATTGGCAACATCCTTTAGATAGCCTAACCATTGGCCAAATGCGTTATGGAAAAACAACTCTGCCCTACAGTGACGAGCTTTATTACCAGGCAAGAACAAGAGGCGCACGTATTGCTGATCAAATCGCCTATGCAAAAGCAAATACCAAGCAGATTGCGGCTGAGGCGGGTGGTACAACTCAAGACTTAGCAGGTATAGCGATGGGGATTGTTCAGGTCACTCAACTGATCCCTGGCCTTAACCTTATCTCTATGGGTCTGGTTGGCATTTCCAGTGCCGGGATTGCAGCAACAGCTGCGATTTCTGAATTTACCGATGCGATAGGGACCGGCGTCGATATTCGCCAATGGAAAATGCTACCCAATCGGCTCTATATCACGACCAGTGGAAACTCTGCGAAGAAGACCCTCCGCTATATCAATTTCGTTGATCAATACGACAACCGAATTGCAAAAAATACCACGGTATTAGCAGGCAAAGGTAAATGTCAGCTGGTGCGTTCCACTAACCTTGGTCTCAATACCATTCAACTCGGTAACTGGGATGCCGTTCAACTTAAATTAAGCGCTCGTAACTATCCGGTTTATGGCAATTCGAAGGTGTGGCAGGAGGTTGAAAATGACGCAGCTAAATAAATTATTGACTATCTTTATAGCGCTACTAACAAGCGTAATATTGACCGGTTGCGCACCACAAATAGATTGGTACGAAACCACCATTAATAATCCGCGTACCGAACTAGATACCAAGCTGGTAAAAGGAATGACTGAAAGTGAAGTGCATGCCAAGCTGGGTGTTCCGGAATTTCAGGCTAAGTTGACAAAACACCGGAAAATTGAACGCTATTATTCTGAACACTTGGAATTTGAGCAGCGTGAAATTGGCTCAAACTTTACAGAGCGTAAGTTATATCTCATCAACCTTTGGTATAAGAAAGGCAAATTAGTTGCCGTCACCAGACAGAAAGAACACTTTAAGAATATAAAAGGGCGAAGCAAACCGTTCGATAATCAATCATCAGAAGATTATTATTTGCATCACCCTTATGTGAGCCCTCATTATAATATGGGGCTTGAGTTCGATTATGCGAAAGCACAATCAGTCAAATTAGACTCGTCACTGCCAGAAATGCTATGGGTTTTAGGTGCACCCAATCGAATTGTAAATAGTGTCAACGGTGAAATCTTTGTTTATGAGTACGGTCGGTTTGACGTGGAAATAAACGCTGAAGCCAAGCAACAAACATACAACAGCTATGACTATAACAAAGCATTCTTTGTTGTACGTGAAGGCAAAGTTGTTAAGAAAGAAACTTACGCTGCCAGCGTAGACTTATCCCTGTATCCGGAACAAGATGAAGATCTCGCATCTGAACTTAGCAGCGCAATTTACTTGCAAACAAGATCTATTATAGACAGGGAGAATTGTTTAGAGCATACGCCTGGAGGCACAACGTGCGATCCGCTCTATCTAGATATAAGTGAGAACCACCCAGAGCTTAATAGACTTTACTATCACGTAGGTGATTTGGATTTCGGCGACCTAAAACAGCAAAAACTTCAAATTTACCAAAATATTTTAGCAAACATCGAAAAGAACGAATCCGATGAGGAGATTGATCTTCTCTACGTTTATCGCTCTGCCATACCTTCAAGTCTGATCCCAGGGAAAAGTACACTTGGCGATATTTTTGCCAGAAGTGACCTTAAGCCATATTACCAGCAGCTAAGTAGCCCCGCTGGTGACTTAGCAAAGACATGGCTCAATTTGGGACAACCAAACAAATGGTATTTCAACAGTCAGGGTAAGCTCATTGCAGGGATCAGTTTCTCACTAATATCGCCGGCATCCCCGTGGTATGCATTAGGTCCATATTCTATGTATTTATTCAGTCCGGGTCATGGTGCGGAGTGTACGATGTTTAGTGATAACTGCCTAAAATCAATAAGCGAAATTTACAAATATAACCTAGCCACTCCGGAGCTATAACGCGAATGTGCCACCTTATTGATTAAGAATTTTAACCATCATGCAGCGGCGAAAGGTTAAAAAGGTTAATCAAGGGGTGGCCTGTTTTACTTGACCATCACTTCACATGGATGCCTAAACAAGACCACTTGTAGGTAAAGTAAGCGTACTCCATGCTCACCTCAAACATCATTTGATCGGATTCAATATTAGGCTCTTTTTCTAACGACTGCCTTATTGTAAGGATTAAGCGTTAGTTCAAATAAATCTTTTGGATCTTCAAGCCAGGGTACCAAAGATATGGTCTCGCCGATATTAAATTTAGTCGCCAAATCATAAACATAACGTAAAACAGAAAGATCTTCTAAAGCAAAGCCTACCGAATCAAAAATAGTGATTTGCTGGTCTGAATCACGCCCTGCATCCAAGCCCGCGATGACACGCCAAATAGGATACACAGGATGTTCAGCAGCTAATTGTTGAATATCACCTTCAACCCGAGTTTGAGGTTCATGCTCAATAAATATTTTGCCAGCTTTAAGTACATCTATATGTAGTTCAGTCTTACCTGGGCAATCTCCGCCAACTCCATTGATATGCATACCAGCTTCAATCATATCAGGCGTTAAAATTGTGGCTTTGGTTTTATCTGCAGTAACAGTAGTCACAATATCGGACCCCAAAACACACTCTTTGGCTGATGAGGTTTGGATAACCTTAAGGTCAGGGTATAACCTTAAGTGGCGCGCTACTTTATCCATTGCTTTTTTATCAATATCAAAAATCCGCAGTTCATTAATACCAATAAGAGTATGAAATGCAACTGCTTGAAATTCACTTTGAGCACCGCAGCCTATAATTCCCATAATACGAGAGTTTGGCTTAGCAAGTGCTTTCGCAGCCATCGCAGAAGCAACTGCAGTGCGAAAAGCTGTCGATAAAGTAAGCTCCGACAGTAAACGAGGATATCCGGTAGATACATCAGACAACGCCCCAAAAGCCATTACAGTAGACAAGCCCAAGGCAGGGTTTGATGGGTGACCATTGACATATTTAAATCCGAAATTTAGATCATCAGCAACTGGCATTAGTTCAATTACCCCCACATTACTGTGGGCTGCGGTGCGGGCCGATTTATCGAATGCTAACCAGCGAGAAAAGTCTTGTTCCATACACACAAGCAAACCTCTCATGAACTCGGCTGAACCAGTTTTTTTAACCAATTCGCCAAGGGCATTTACATCTAAGAATAAGGTCATGATCTTCTCCGTAATCAAATGAGTAACAACGGGTTAAAATTTTAAATCGATAAGCATCTCAGTGCATAGTAGTATATTATTTTGGCATCATGATTGGTTTTTTGGGGGAGAGCACAAACTATGTGAAATTGATTTTTCCTACTCTGAAAATGACTGGCACTTCCGGTGCGCCTTCCTATAAAGAAGTGAACACTCAAATGCCTTCCCTCAAAGCATGATCCATACTGCTAGACTACTAATAACGCTATGCACGGTTAAAAGTCTGAAGGAAATATCGGGATGTCAAAACTGGCTGAGCAGTTTCAGCTACAACTCCTTTCTCTTGGAGTTCCCGCCGATTTCTCGGCCGTACCTGCGCACCAAACTATCCCAAGTGATGTATTGAATGAGATAGATCGTTTCATTGAGGTATTTGAACAGATCACTACTCGCCCGGCATGGCTGCAGACCACGCTTCGGGATGCACCGGAAATAGCGCAGTTACACCGCCGTGAAGTCTGCTTTTTCAGCGCCTGGGATTTACATCTGCCGCCGGAACAACCTGACCTGTGGCAGCTAATCGAATTTAATGATAACGGCTCGGGTTTCCTGTTCGCAGGGCTTCTCAACCATGTGTATTACGATCTATTTTTATCTGGGCATAATCGTACCGTTAGTCCGCCTCTCTCTTACACGCAACTTTGTTGCCAGATAAAAATCATGATCGCCGCCGAAACCAAAGCTTTTTTCGGCCAACAACCCGATGGTTTGCTGCTGATCCTTGATGATGCAGACTCCCTGCAAGCGGGGAAATTTCGTCACGAACATCAGTTACTGGCAAAGATAATCCAAGAACAAGGATGGCAAACCGCGATTGGCTCCCCTGAATTACTCGACTGGAACGGTGAGCAGCTTCATATTAATGGAAAGCCCGTCGTATTTATCATCAATCGCTCTACCGACTTTCTATGGCAAGATGAAATATTTACGCCATTGACCCACGCTTATCGGGCAGGACGTGTCTATGTGACTCCCAACCCCTTCAGCTACACTACCCGAAGCGACAAGCGGCTTTTGGAATACCTGTCCCGGCCTGATTGGGATGATAGACTCGGGATCCAACCTGATGAGCGGACAATATTAAATAGCCATATCCCACCGACCCACCTGCTCACCAAAGAAAACCTCAACCAGCTTGCAGCTCAGAAAGTTGACTTTGTTTTTAAACCCACGCATGGCCACGCGAGCCTTGGCGTACTCGATAGCCATGAAGTCGGAAGGCATCGTTTACAAAGGCTGCTGGCTAAGGGGCATAACTATGTTGCCCAGCAAGTTGCTGAAAAGTCGACGTTGTGGCTTGAGGAAAACCAGCTCTTGTGGACCGATTTACGAGTTTGGGCCTATCGAGGGAAACGCTTTCTGATCTCAGGACGCGCCTCCAACTGCAAAGAACGTCTCGATCTTCGGTCACCCGGAGGGTGGTTGCCTACATTTCAAGAGATTTAGCCTTATGATTATTGAATGGATTATAAACCTGAGCGGTCAATTTCATCCATGAACCAATCAACGGATAGCCGACTCCTGATCAGGCATTACAGGTAACCAAAATCATACCCCTGTAACATATGGAAAATCGACCTATCAAGTGTCATATACCGCACCAGATATCACGCCTGTTACATTGAGTTATGTGATGTTCAGCATGGATTCAATATTCCAGGCTTATGCTCATACCAATGGTTCAAAGCCGAACCACTGCTAATTATGTGTATTTATTATTTACTTTATTCTTTTAGCTGAGCAGGATGCTCAGCTTTTTTTTTGCCCGTAAAGTGAAAAAGGCCGCAAAATGCGACCTTAGACTCCACCATTGAAGATCAACGGTGATAGCGATAGTGACTATTAGCATCATCGACTACAGAGTCATAAGAGAAATCATAGCCACCGGTTATACCAACTTGCACCATAGCAAAGGAATTACCTTCAAAGGCTTTCAAGCGTAACTCCGTGGCACGCAGTGTTGATACTGACTCGTCACGATCACGTTGTGCGAATGACTCAACATTACGTACGGGCTCACCCAATGCTTGCTTACGAAGTTCAGTGGCACGTCGTGTTGATACTGAATCGTCACGGTCTACTGACAGCAGTGGACTAACTTTTACCTGATAACGAGTTTCACTTTCAAAGGCTTTCAGTCGAAGTTCTTTTGAATAGCGATCACCAATGTTGTCATCATGGTGATTATGTTGAGCAGCTGAAGCACCAAAAGACATCAGGCCCAATAGAGTTACTGTCAGTACAGAATTTTTCATGTTTATCTCCACTATCTTAATGATAAATATTTACGCAGTGTTGAAAACTTGTCATTCCCTCTCAGCAGTAATCCCTTTGCCTTCACGGTTAGACTTCGTTTCGATTTATATAAATAGTAAAGTGTGATGCACTTCAAAAAAAGCGGGAAAAATAGAACAAGTTAGTCAGAAAATTAGTTGATATCAAAGAGACGTCAATTGGCAGCTTTTAGTGATGTTCGGATGGGGGGAAGAACGTTTTTACGAACATCCATTCGGATATTCAGTAAGAAAGCAGTTAACCAGTGAGGTAAGATATCCCTTAACTCACTGGTATATGGTGTGAATTGGTACTAGTTCGCTTCGAGTTTAAACTTATGCACGATGGAAGAAAGCTGGGTATTGGCAGAATATTACCTGCCACAATGAATTGGTATCAGGTGATCTGGTGCCTCTATTTAGAAAAAATATACACATGCACCTATCACTTGAGTATTTTAAACAACACACCTCAGGCAGAATGTTTCTACAAATGGATACAGTCAGAAATATACAAAACTAAAGAAGCCTCGCGACTTATCTAGTGAGGGTGATATCTATCCTGACACAGGAGGGCTGTATCAGGATAAACCCATACAAATCACTCGACAAAACAATTAATTAAGCATCACTTATCAAGGTATTGAGATTTGAAAATTGATCATGTCATTAATGTATTTATAAAAGTCTGTTCACACGATAAATTTTGCTAAAAAAACACCTCCGCATGAAAGCGGAGGTTTTATATATAAGAGATAGGCCAGGATATCTTTCAGCTGTGGTTTATTTTACGGGAGTTATAATGAACAAAGGAATCGCTTAATATGTTTTTGCTTTGTTTTATTAGAAATTTCTCTAACTAAACGTTTTATATTTTCATTTGAATACATTTAAATCCCCGCTTGAAATAATAGCTAAACACAAACAAACCTAACATTATAGTGCAGTTACCAATGCTTGCTTACGTAGTTCAGTGGCATGCAGTGTTGATATTGATTCATCGCGGTCACGTTGTGTGAATGGCTCAATATTATGTACAGGTTCTCTTAATGCTTGCTTACGTAATTTAGTGGCATGCAGCGTTGATACTGGTTCGTCACGGTCTACTAACAGCTGTGGATTAACTTTTGCCTGATAACTAATTTCACCTTCAAAGGCTTTCAGGCGAAGTTCTTTCGAATAGCGATCACTGATGTTGTCATCATGGTGACTGTATTGAGCAGCTGAAGCACCAAAAGAGATTAGCCCCAATAGAGTTACTGTAAATACAGAAATTTTCATGTTTATCTCCACTATCTTAATGTTAAACATTCACGCAGTGTTGAAAACCTGTCATTCCCTATAGGAAGTAGTCCCTTTATCTTCTCGGTTCAGACTTCGTTTCGATATATAAATAGTAAACGGAGATTAACCGCAAAAAAAGACAGAAAATTAGAACTGGTTAGTCGAAAAATCAGAACTGTTTAATTGAAATGAGTTGGCTTTACAGTCTTCGCATTCATTGTGTATTGCTTAAGCAATGAGTCGTTTAAGGTAATAGGCATTGACGTATTTTTCGCTTATTGGGAGGGCAGATCCAGTTTGCGATAAAACCGGTTTGATCAAAAAAGCATGGGAACAGGTAATAATTGGTCTTATAGATATTCCAATATTACTGTTCACCATGCTAACGATAAGGGTAGGAGATACTGTTAACCGTGTGTTTAATCAGGTAGATGTAGACTTTGATTTGCACTATTTTCAACGTAAGCTTCATAGCGTGATCTTAAGCTAACTGTCATCCATCCGTAAACTACACCGATAACACAGTAAGTTAACTCAGTAACCGTTGCGGTCATATAAGTTGCGCCACTCACATAAGACATAATACCAAAGAAAGTACCCGCCCCAACAAATAACGCCGGAACAAAATCAAATGGAGGCATACGTTCTAAGCAAATACATCCGATGACAACTACAAAGATAGCCAAAGGGAAAGCGAAGAAACCAAAACTTGCAAATGCACCGCCTAATTCCATGATAGCAATTGAAGCTACGATACCAGCTATATAACCAAAGAACGTTTTTTTGCCCCCTTCAACAGTACATCCGGCCATAAAGTATGTTGCCCATGCAATAAAGGCGATCCAGCCAAAGCCAACATTATCGACCACAGGCATAAAGCCCGAAAGCAATTGATCTACGATCTGAATAGTAAATGCTAAAAAAGCGACGATTACCGGTATTATTATAAAATGTTGAAATTTCATCATTGCCTTCCTTAAGCTTTAATGCTTTTTTCTGTTTGATATAAATCAAATGCTTGTTCTGGTGTTAATTTATTATGAACCACACCACCAATCGCTTTGATCATTCCAATAGGACAGTCTGATTGGAAAACATTTCTTCCCATATCGACACCTGCAGCTCCAGACTGGATTGCTTGATAAGCTAAAATAAGTGCATCCATTTCAGACACTTTTTTACCACCAGCGACCACAATCGGAACCGGGCATGCAGCTACAACTTTTTCAAAATCATCGCAATAGTAAGTTTTTACAATATGAGCACCAAGTTCAGCTAAGACACGAGTTGCCAACATAAAATAGCGAGGAGTACGCTCCATTTCTTTACCTACGGCAGTCACGCCCAATGTTGGTATGCCTAATCGTGCACCAGCATCAACGGTGTTCACCATATTTTGCAAGCTAGAGCATTCGCCGTTAGATCCAATAAAGACTTGGATAGCCAAACAAGAAGCATTAATTCGTACCGCATCGTCAATATCTACACCAATTACTTCATGGCTCATATCATCTTTAAGAACAGTACTACCTGCGCTTGCTCTTAAAATAACAGGCTTATTGTGTGAGGGCTGGATGCAACTACGTAATGCACCTCGGGTTGCCATCAAGGCATCGGCATATGGCGCTAAAGGTTCAATCGCCAAATCAATCCTCTCCAACCCTGCCGTTGCCCCCATCATGTAACCATGGTCAAAGGCGAGCATAACGGTTTTACCCGTATCTGGTCTGAAAATTCGGCTCAATCTATCTTTCATTCCCCAATCAACATGATCCATGCCTTTAACATGGAAAGACTGGCTGACTTGAGGTTTATCTAAGCCATAATTTTTAGCTGATTTCATTCCATCTGTATCTGCCATTTTTATCTCCTAGCCATTCCTAGTCTGTATAAATTGATTAAAAGATTCGAATAGAATCGCCATGCTGGTTGCGCCAGGGTCAATAAAGCCGACAGCTTTTTTTCCCATATTTTTTGCACGTCCACGAGTTGGGATCATATCTTTGGTTGCTTCAGCTCCTTCTCTTGCGGATTGAGCCGCTAACTCAAACATCACTTCAATAGACGCCCCTTCAATAGCTTGTTTTTCTAACGCTTCTATTGCCGGAATAAGTGTATCGAACATCGTTTTTTCGCCTTGATGGGCGCCACTAAACTGCATCATGCGATCCAAACCAGCACGAAAGGCCGCGGCGACTTGTGAAGGCGCTAATTCTTGTTCTACTAAACCAGAACCTAAACCGATAAATAAATTACCGACTAACATTCCTGCTGAACCACCATCTTGGCTCAAGATCGCCCAGCCAAGATCATCCACTTGCTTATTCCAATCTCCAAGATCCTGTGTCATTGCATCTTCTACACAATGACACACCCTCAACATGGTTGTTCCATGGTCACCGTCGCCGGTTTTTCCATCGAGTTTGTT
The DNA here is from genome assembly GCF_050337085.1 of Photobacterium sagamiensis. Lineage (NCBI taxonomy): Bacteria > Pseudomonadati > Pseudomonadota > Gammaproteobacteria > Vibrionales > Vibrionaceae > Photobacterium > Photobacterium sagamiensis. The sequence goes on from NZ_JAKJSP010000030.1 coordinate 71,364, forward strand.
AAGGTAAGGAACCTGTTTTAAAATATTTTTTGCCGAATTCTTAAACATGCCAAATAACAAATCTTGATTGAATACTGTCATTATTCCTCTCCTGATTTCTGGCAAAACGACTCCCTACACCAATGAATAACTAATTGGTATATATAATTCGTTTACGTATTTTGTTAATTAAGCTTGCCAGCCGAAAACTGGCAAGCCACTTATTTTATTGCTGTGTCCAATAAGGCGTACTACATGGTTTATCCCAATATTCGAGTGTTTCGCTATCAAATTTACCGATACACATTTGGAATCCAGCCATCTCTTGAACCGTTAATATTTCTTCTACTTTAGAGCGAGAAATCGTCACACCTTTATCTTGTAGGGATAGATGACAAGCACGAGCAACAATAAACATTTCCATCAAAGTAGTTGCACCAGAGCCATTAACCATCAGCATCAAATCATCGCCACTCTGAATATCTAATGCTTGGCTTAACTGAGATAACATAATATTGGCTGTATCGTCAGCAGTTTGAATTTTCATTCGACCGCCACCGCCTTCACCATGTTGACCCATACCAATTTCCATTTCATCATCGGCTAAATCACCAATAGCCATACCAGACTGAGGGTGAGTAGCATTACTCATTGCAACTGCAAGTGTTGCCATATTTTGGTTAAACTTCTCAGCAACACGGAAAACGTCATCTAATGGCAAGCCAGCTTCTGCCGCAGCCCCTGCAATTTTATAAACAGGAACACAACCCGCTAATCCGCGACGGTCTTTTTCATTGGCATCTAAACCTGCACTGATATCTTCATGCGTTAATAGCATTTTTACGTTAATACCTTCACGTTTAGCCATTTCCATCGCCATATTAGCTGACATCACATCACCTTCATGATTCAGCACAATTAATAGAACACCAGCAGGGCAATTTGCCATTTTTAATGCTTCAAATACTTTAGGTGCACCAGGCGCTGCAAAAATATCGCCCACAATGGAATAATCCAACATACCCTCGCCCACATAACCACTAAGAGCCGGCTCGTGTCCTGCTCCGCCTAATGTCACAATAGCCACTTTATTTGGATCTTTAGGCGTTACACGTGCAACGATTTTATCGGATAGAACTTTCACTTTTTTAGGGAAAGTCATTGCTAAGCCTTGAAGTAGCTCAACGGTGATGTTTTCGCTATTATTTATAAATTTCTTCATTGTCGGATTCTCTATTCACGTAATTGAAATGTAGTTATCTTATTGTCTGATGTTGTATTTAAAGATATTGCATCAATTCCACTGGTGCTTCATCTTCCATAATAAATGCAATCTTTAGTGAGTCATTTGCGTTAAATGGTTCGAGAAGGATTGTTTTCCCTTTTATCGCTTCTTCTAGATCATTTACTTCATAAGCAATGTGCGCAGTAGTTTTTAACTCTTCAGGCATTGGGCTGTCTTCTAAAAAACGCAGCCATTCGATGCGATGCTCACTCTCTGCAAAATCTGTTACGTACAAACCGATATCCGACTTAAAGATTTCATCAGCATGTTCTACTGAAGTTGGAATACCGACATGGTTAAATCTCTTCATATCTAACTCCTTGAATTATTTTTTTGTTCTGTTGACGAGATTTAATATAGTCAGAGTTTATTTAAATAAGCGTGACAAAGATCACAGTGAAGGTTTGTTTTCAAGATGTTGATATATAAGTACTTTTCTGTTTGTGGGATTTATTTTAGCAGCAAGTGCAACAAAACTGTTGTATTTAACATTAGAAGCAAGTGCAACAAAATAATCAGTGAAATCGTAAGTATTCATTACTGATACAGATCAAGTGCAACAAAAGAGGAGGACAAGAATAATGGGAAAAAGAGCAAGTGCAACATGTGACCTTGCTCTCGGTTTTTAACTTTTTTTCGCTGAAAATAAGGAATCAAGCAATTCATTTAACAGTTCTATAGTGAGTTCGGGGTGATGGTGAAGAATAAACTCCTGGCATTGTTCTTTCTTCCAGCCTAGTTGCATCAGCTCTTTAACCAATTCTTCATACTGCCTTTCGACTATTTGTTGATGGAATTTCTTACGATATATCGCCATTCGCTGGGCCAATTGTGGTTCATAACCATATGGGCCAGAATTTCGATTTAACTCCCGGCTCACCGTTGAACGGTGAACTTCCAGCCGTTCGGCAATCTTTGATTGAGATTTTCCTTCTTTACGTAGCGCCCAAATTTGTAAACGTTTATCTTCCGTTAACTGTTTATACACCATGCATTCCTCGGTTATTTTCCCAATTAGGCATACTTTGCATCAACAAGTAAAAATGGCTCTTCTCCAGTTAGGTGAATTTGATTTTTGGACAATACATAGAAAGGGTCTCTTTGACCGAGGTTTGTCTTATTTTAAATTTGAAGTATTCGGTACTCAATCCCACGAGCTAACTTTCTAAGCATGCTTATCGAACATTTCCTGCATTTATTAATAATATACCAAATTAATTTGAAGATGTAGGCTTGAGCACCTGAAAATTGTCATTAATTCGAGGCATCCACGTGATCTTAACCCGGTAATCCGCATTCCCAACCGCCCGATAACGCAGGCTTGTTCTTAGCGACACTGTGACAGATTTTCGTTTCGGACTACCCGTGTAATGAAGAATACGCAGGTAAAAGGTGTTCAGCTACTTTAGAATTGAAAAGTGCAGGGTGAGAGCATGAATGTTCGCGTTCATTTGTTTGCTTTGTCGGTGAATCATGCCTCCACTGCCACTTTGTTCTCCGGTATGAAAACAAATAGTACCGAACTAATAACAAGCAATACACCACACATTACCCAGTTAATTGTTATGCCATATTGCTCAGAGATATAACCTAAGAGCAGTGATGCCACAACCGCTCCGCTTGTCACGATAAATGAACTAACAGACAACATAGTTGAGCGATGACTTTGTTTTGTATTGTCATTAAGTAAAACTCTTTCAGAGTTATTACCAACAGTAAACAGAAAGAAAAATGTTAGGTAGCACGCAGCAAATGAATAAATATTGTCTGTAAACGCTAAGGCAATAAACACAAAGCCGGATAAAACACGGGTCACGAACATTAGCATTTTATGGGAGCCAGCAAACATGCGGAGCAGCTTTACTGATAGCAACGATGAAGCTCCTGCCATTAGAAAATACAACGCTGAGATAACACCAAAAACAGCTACACCGTAACCACTATTATTGATTATTCCAGATAAGTAAGGCTGCCAGAAGTTTTCTGCACTACTCAATACTAACCCATACACAAGCGTAGTTTGCATTAACCTTTTTAGAACATCATGAGTCAGAGACTCTCGAATAACCTCTACGCTATGGTGGATGATGTTTTTTGAACCACTTTCTGGTGACTCACGACATCGAGTGTTTGGTTCATGAATCACTATCAAAGTGACAACAAACAAGAATATATTAGCCAATCCAATAATGATGATATTTAGGTCATAAACAGTGCTGACATTCAGGGAGGAGCTCATAACATAATCTGGTAACCAACCACCGATGAGAGAACCAAGAGCAAGCCCGACAGTTACCATGACATTAACTTTTGAAATTGCTTGATGATATGTCAGTTCACCTTTCGCGTTATGAAAACTATCATAAAACCACGCATCTAACGTACCAGAGTAAATCGCACGAGCACTTCCAAGTAAGAAAGCTGCAATCAACAGCAGAGAAAGATCAGTAGCAAAATACAGTGCAATGCAACCGAGTGTATTCACAGCCAGAGACAATAAGTAGGTATGTTTACGGCCGTATTTATCTGCTACCCCGCCAAGCGGAATTTCTAAAGCAGCAGTGCTGCCAACCCACACTGCCATCACGAAGCCAATTTCTTGAAGGTTCAACCCACGGGACTGAAAAATAAGAATTAACACAGGAATAGCAATACCTATTATTGCCCAGTGTAATCCTTGATGACTGGCATATATCCTAATTAATTTTTGTTTATTCACTGAACTTCCTTGTTCGATTATTCATCTAACGCATCACCTTGATTGTCCCCATTTGGATATAGAAACCCTCGGTATTTGGGGCTGAAATTATGACAGAGTTAATATCCTTAACGTCACTAGATATTGTTCTATACCGAAAGACTCATACTAAGGCTTTTAGTCAATGATTAAACTGCCGTCTTCATTGAACTGCCAACAATCGCCATAAGCCACTTCCCATAAGTAACCATCTGGATCTGAAAAATAGCCACTGTAACCACCCCAGAATACGTCTTGTGCTGATTTCTCGACTTTACCACCCGACTTCTCAGCAAGTAGTAAGATTGCATCTACTTCGGATTTCTCTTTTGTATTGTGAGCCAACGTAATTCCTGAGAACTCAGGACGATTAGGTTTGAAATCAGGAGATACGTCTTTTGCCAACTCGTCGAAAGGATATAAGGCTAAGCAAACACCGCCAGTTTTGAAAAACACGATACCTGAATCGGGCTTTCTTGATGTAGGGAAACCTAATGATGTATAGAATTCATAAGACTTTTCGAGATCGGATACACCCAAAGTGATGATGCTAATTCTTGGTTCCATTTGCCTAACCTCTTAATTGAATTGTTTGCGAGTCATGAGCCCAAACGCCATACCAAAACCGCCGAGTGTAACTATCACCTTGATTGTTTTAGCTGTGCAGCAAACGTCTGAACCTCTTGGGGGAGATCACAATCTGCATTTGGCAAACCTAAACCTGATAACACCAGGCTTCGTGCAGCTTCATACTGGAAGCCAATATGCGATGATTGAAGTCGTTTCAGTAAAAACTGTTTAACTTGATGGCCAGTAAAACCACTGAAACATCGAGTTATTTTAAACTGAACCATTGATAATTCACTATGCCTGCTCGCAATTTGAAGCAACAGTTCTGAGTCAATTGTAAGTTTATTCGTATACACAATATGACCGAGTACATCGATAGCTTGCTCTAACCTCTTCGGCGTTTCGGCATTAACTATAAATTCAAATATGTCGGGTAATATTGTGGGGCCAATTCGACATAAGGTACGTGCAACGATGTCTCTGGGTAACGGATAAGACTTTTTATTGAATCCCTGTCTAGGAATTTCTGTTTCTTGGTTGTTACCGATCTTATCCAATAACATCAACAAAGGTTGCACGGACAAAGAACCAATATTTACTAGCGCGTCAGAAATGGCAATTTTACAGTAAAGTTTCTTCTCACTACTTAGTTGCGAACACAGACGAAGCACTACCGCTGATTCTTTAAAGTCTCCTAAAGCAATTGCAGCGCATGTCCGATTCACGGATTCTGGTGAGTTCAACAGATCAAGCAATTGTTTCTTTGATAATGACAGAAAAGGCACAATATCAGTTTGATTCACCTCTCCGCGTTCCCTTCGTTTTTTTGCTAATGTGTCCATATTTACCTAAAAACAGCTAACGTCCGCAATAAGGGGCGCAATGCGATGATGCCGAAAGAGCGCCATAATCACACAACCTTTTGAAACCAACTGCCGAGGAATCGGCATCCACCGAACGTCGTATTAAGGTGTGAGAATCGCAGTTGTCCCTGATGGGTCTTAAAATACCTAGCGACTACTTCGCAACTTCAGTTTAACCGCAATTATGAGTCTAGGGGGATTGAGTGTAGCAAACGGGAAATTACTTGCGCCACATTGCCAACAACGCCACAACATAGAAATCTTGATACTACGACGGATCCCATCTTTTGCTGAGACGAGACTCATTGGCTTGCATAGCGCCTGCATAGCGCCTGCATATAGCCAGTCAACTTGAAGATGCTGGTTTGTTCTAAGCGAGACGGTGACCGATTTCCGCTTGAGACTTCCCGTGTAGTGAGAATACGCAGGTAAAAGGTGTCCACATTTTTAATATTGAAAAGTGCAGGGTACCATTGAGCGCCAACGTCAGGCGTTGAACAAAATCGATGGGGCCGTGGGGAAAGTTGCCGATAGCATTTTGCGCACGACGTTGCTCGTTTAGTGGAGGGGGGGAGTATGAGTACGCTGAGGTTTGGTTGCAGAGGCGAGCTGGTCAGGCGGTTGCAGGGCCAGCTAAATCAAACTGGGTTTTGATTGTGGCGTTGTGGATAGTTTTTATGTGCAGACTACGATTTCCATAGCGAACAGGTCAACCATATATTTATCAAAAAAAGCAGGCTAAGCGCATATGCCTAACCTGCTTTTCCACCTCACATTGAGGCAGTCATTAACTTGCAATCACTAACATTTCAAAATCGTTGACTGTCAACTCATGCTCGCGAGAAAAATCACCGAGATGAGCGGCGAAAATATCAATCTGCGAGAAACCCAGAGTTTTAAGCAACCAGTTGATTTCAACAGGCATGTACCAACGCTCGTTAGTATGTAAGATCTTTTCTTTTCCATCATCGTCGACTGCTGTCAGTTCGGCAGTTTCACGGAAAGTCATAAGGTTGAACTTCAGCTTATCAAGACTCGCATTACCTTCTTCTTTCTGTTCATTCATAAACTCTTGAACAGAATTAAAGATTGGGTACAGTCCGTTGAGAGTCGTAAAGATCAGCTTACCACCTTCGGCCAGCGCATCTCTCGCGTTCTGCAGAATCTCAAAGTTCATTTCGTCTGTTTCCATCAACGAAAAACCGCCTTCACACAGCATGATGATAAGATCAAACTCGCTATTAAACGCTAGGTTACGTGCGTCAGCAACCCTGAAGTCAATATCTAACTGTTCTGCGGCAGTTTTCTCTTTTGCTCGCAAAATTTGAGACTCGGAGAGATCTACCCCCATCACATTGGTGTAACCGCGTTTGGTCAGTTCAATTACATGGCGGCCAGTACCACAACCAATATCGAGAATCCGAAGTTGTTTGTTGTGCGCAGACTCCTGTTCGATAAAGTCACACTCGCCTAAAGTGCCTTGAGTAAAGCACTCCTTATCATACTGCTTGCCGTAGTTTTCAAATAGTTCTTCGTACCATTGTTTTTGTTGCTTGCTCATAGGTGATTTTTGTCCAATTAGAATTTATTTTAATATTAGCTAGTTTCGTATTAGTTACAGCAATAATTGTGACAATCATTAATCAGATCTCCATGAATGGGTCATACCTATTAATTCCTGCATGACCGTTAATTACTATTTATTCTATTGATTATATTTGAATTATTAGATAGAAGCTGGAGGCGAGTTCGCCACAATCTCTTACTTTACACGGATAAAATGCCCAAAACATGCCATTTAAGCCGTTCTTAACACCTTAATCACTAACTGATTTCAGACCAGAAATGCCGAGTGTTTTTGGTCACCTTGATACGCTTATAGCCCTGAAGAATTCAGATGATCAGCATGATCAGCATGATCCTTTGATGTTTTTGTAAATACGAAAAACAGCAGTAACGATTGAAACAGCGACGATTAAAAGAACAATTACATTTTCACTAAACTGACCTGAATCATATAAATAACATAAGTAGATAACCTACTTTTTCCTAAAGACCTTGGTAAGTGTAAGCAGTGATTCTTTTAAGAATATAAATAAACCAGATTCTGGATGTGATGCTGCATACTCTTGCGTTGCATAGATAAAGTTTGATTTAAATTTTTCTATCGCTTCCGATTCAGTATCTGCATAAATATAGTCATCTTCAACTTCAAACCCTTGCGCTAGTAATTGTTCTTTTTCATGTAAAAAACTATCAGAAGCAGGATTCAAGAAAGTAAATTCTTTCCGATTTGTATTAGGCTTACAAAAAAACTGATATTTACTCATTTTATTTCACCTTTATTCTTAAATTCATATAGTTAGAATGACATATGGACATAATCTTAATTCAAACTCAAGAGGGAAAATGAAGATTGCAGCGGAGATCAGATCTTACGATTAAACCTATTGATTCTGTCTAAGGTCATTAGAACAATGAGCTTACAATAGTGGCCATAACGCCTACAATAAGGTGTGCCAACACTGAACTAGCCAAGCACACCGGACTTCATACCAAAACCGCCGAGTGTAACGCATCACCTTGATGGCTTTAGCACTCTTTGAAAATCATAGGTAGACATTCATCATCAAAATCCTGAATGTATTCCCACATTTCATTCTGATGTAAAAAAAGATCATTAGCATTCCGTTGAACAAATTCATCAACACTCATACCTTCGATTGTTGGCTCTCTTTTTACTCTAACTTGTTTGCCATTCATCATGACCCACTTATACTTTCTTTGCCTCTCTGCTTGAGACTCTCGTTTGAGCTTTTTTTGTGCAGCAGTCAGTTTCTTTTTTACTTTTGGCATAACACTGCGTTTATTCTCTATATTTCAATAATTCAAGCACTTGCTGTTGAGTTTCGGCACTAAACTTATACAAATATTCATCCGATAAAATACCATATAATCGCATCGAAACGAGCTTAAAAAGTGCATTGCTACGCTTTAAGTCATCGAACATTTCACCGATTTTATTATTTTCAGTTTGAATTATCTGCCATAGCTCAATATATGAAGCATGCTCATTATCAACTCGATTTTGAGAAATACGGTCAACTTTTTTAAATATATTGTCACAAGCAAAAGCTAGAAGCTCTTCCTTCGAGTTACGAAGTACTTTCCAATCCTTTTCTGGTATTGAGTTCATAGTTCCTCCTTTTGAGTGCTCACGCCTACAATAAGGTGTGCCAACACTGAACTAGCCAAGCACACCGAACTGCATACCAAAACTGCCGAGTGTAATGCATCACCTTGATTGTTTTATAGCCGCGTGCCAAAGTGTCACAACAATTGCCAATAACTAACAACCATGCCATACTCTGAATGTGCCACTTTGACACTCAATGGAGGTTTGTATGGCTGCTGCATTACCACGTATCACTGCTCGTGTAGACATTGATACTCAAGAATTACTATCACAAGCCGCTGCTATCGCTGGCATGTCTAGTATTAACTCATTTGTTCTTAGTGCCGCTGTTGAAAAAGCGAAACAGATTATGGAACGTGAACGAGTACTTAAACTAAGTCAACGAGATACCATGATGCTCATGGATGCGCTTGACGAACCAGCTAAACCTAATGCGCGACTGCAACAGGCAGCAGCTCGTTACAAGGACAAAACGCAATAATGAAGACGGTACAATTAGACAAAACTAAGCATGACCGTCATCGTTTTGATTGTGGTATTGATGCTCTAAACAATTATTTAAAAATCACGGCGAGTCAACAAGCCAAGAAAGATAACACCCGTACATTTGTGCTTGAAGATGTTAACTGTACCGAGCATGTTGTCGGCTATTATACGCTTACTATGAAACCAATTGATTTAACATCACTACCAGCGAAACTACAAAAGAAGCATCATAATGCCAGCTCTGGCGGCTTAATCGCAAGGCTTGCAGTTGATCAACGATACAAAGGTAATGGCTATGGCGAATGGTTGCTTATTGATGCACTTCGAAAATTGCTGATGGCCAGTGAAACTGTCGCATTCCCTGTTGTTATCGTTGACGCTAAAGATGGTGCAGAATACTTCTACGAAAAATATGGATTCACTGCATTTCAAGATGCTGAAAACAAACTGTTTATCACAATTGCAGATGTAAGAGCGAGCATTGGCGATTACTAAGCTTGTTCGACAGTTTCAATCTAAACACCCAGATTCAAAGCTCTATTTTGTTTATGAAGCTGGCCCTTGTGGTTACTGGATTTATCGCCATCTCTGCAAGTTAGGGCAAGAGTGTTTCATTGTCGCACCTTCACTCATCCCAAAGAAACCTGGTAATCGTGTCAAAACCGATAAACGCGATGCCATTATGCTCGCTACGTTATTAAAAAATGGGGATGTTRACCCTATTTATGTCCCGGAGCCTGAAGACGAAGCTGTTCGTGACTTATCTCGATGYCGAGAAAGCGCKATGCATGATCTCAATGATGCAAAATATCAACTAAAAGCCTTCCTGCTTCGTAACCATATCCATTACCAGGGTGCCGATAACTGGTCACAAAAACACTTGCGTTGGCTCACGCAAATCATTCTTCCTCATCCTGCTCAACAAATTGCTTTACAGGAAATGATACAAACCATTTCCGAACGCATGGCTAAATTAACGCGTCTCGACAACGAATTAACCCATGTGATAAAAACATGGCGATACTATCCCGTTGTAAAAGCGATTCAAGCTATGMGGGGCATCCGATTACTTGTCGCAGCTGGGGTCATTGCTGAACTGGGGGATCTCAATCGATTCGACCATCCCAGTAAACTAATGAGCTATTTGGGTCTCGTACCCAGTGAACACTCGAGTGGTAATTCTCGACGACTGGGCGCTATAACCAAATGTGGCAATCATCGAGCACGACGGTTATTAGTTGAAGGYGCACACAGTTATCGATATCCAGCTAAAATTTCAGCGGAAATGCAGCAAAGGCAAGAAGGTCTAAGCAAAGACATCATTGATATTGCTTGGAAAGCACAACTGAGGCTTTGTCGTCGATACCAACGATTACTTCAACGAGGGAAGCATCGCAACTTGATCGTAACGGCCATCGCTCGTKAAATGATTGCATTCATTTGGTCGATTAYTCATGAGGTTGTCTTATCCCCCGTCGATCCCAAACAACGATTAGTAAGAATACCTAAATGATAAAAATTGAGTTGGCGTATCAGGTCAGGCCGCGATTAGTGGTGCAACCTCCGACAGGCGTTGGCTGGCTGTTACGATAAGTAATAGATCCACGAGCATAGACTGAAGACCGGCACCACGACGTAATAAGTAAGGTAGGCAAGGCTGATTGCTACAATCAGCAACCCACGAATACCAGCATGTTAATCGTCGAAAATTACTGGCTTCATCTGATGCGTCAACTCATCTCTCACAGACATTATGGCTCTGGCTTTGCTCGAGTTAGATTTTGCACACGCTGCTTGACATGGGGAGTCATACCAACGCCTAGGATAAGGTGCGCCACGATGAACTCACCAAACCCACTAAACTTCATACCAAAAATGCCGAGTGTAACGCGTCACCTTGATGTTTTTGTTAGGCATTGTGGCTACAGATAAATAGCTGAACCTGCTCATCCAACTTTTCAAAAAAATTAACTAGAATATCAATTAGCTCTGAAATGAAACCTGAATATATAACCACAGAGCCACTAGGTTCTCCTGACAAAGTAGCACATTGCCCAATAAAGTTATTTAACTTGTGCTTTGAGTTTTCTGGTAAGTACCCTCCATTGTGTACTATTTGATTTCTCAGCATATTTGCATTTTTAATATACGGTAATTCCTTACCCATATTACCGAAATCAAACCCAACAACTTTTTTTAGATAAAGAATTGCTCTTTCAGTACCTGCTCCATTTAAATCTTTCAACTTTAAATCACTTGAAATGCACGAAGAAAGTATCTTGCACAAATCGTTAAGAGCGTGTTCCAAGTAATTATAAATAGTTATTACAATAGATTCACGATGTATACTGGGGTACTTATACTGATTCAAATGTAAATCTAGAGCATAGTTCTCAACAATATCAAAATGGTCTTCATGTGAATGTTTAGAAAGAGTCGCACTTACTTTATTTTGTAACTTATTATCTTGTTCACCCCACATATCTTCAGTTCTGGCATTAAAATCGGCTAATTCCATAAGTTCATTCTTTGCCAGATGACAGTGAATACATAAACCATTTCCAAAAAAATCTATCATACTTACCTATTTTACTTAATGCCTAACATTTTATTCAACGAACTCGGTTCGTATATCTCCTGTTTATCGGTAGATATATGAATGAAATATGCGATCTGAGTTCGTGTAGGGGGTAAGCTTGATGACGCACAGAAAATGCCTGAAAAATCCACGCTACCGCCCTTGGGCGCACAGAGCCCACAGCTGACTTCCAATTTAGGGAAATTTTATCATCATATGTGTACAGGTTTTTGGGCAGCTCAAACTTCCGCTAATCAAGGTGTAATAAGTAGTACAAATTAAAGTTTGCGACTTTGAAAATGGGTGATGTTACCGAGGCGGATTTGTGAAAGGGGGACGAGGTGCTGTTGTCAGGGATACGCCCCCACGCCTACGAACCCTATAAAGCCTACAAATTGAAATGACCGATGAGTTTCTAGGGTTTGTAGGGTGTTCAAGTAGGGGGGCGCGTATGATTAATCAGGGCAGAGCTTCTGGGCTAATACTTCTGAGATTGTGTAATCGGCTGGCAACGAAGGAAACAGATCTAAGCTTGAGCGTGCCTCTACATCATCTAGCTTCACTTGCTTAGCGCAGAACTTGTCCTTCCTACCGCTGGACTGTTCCATCACGAAGCTGGCTGTCTTAATTGTCTGTCCATTTTGAATGGCATTTCCGGCCCTGGTGCCAGTACCACACGGCCAGAAAGCGATCCCCCTCATACTCGACTAGGCCAACCGCCCCTGGGTGTGGATTACGGCCAAGCTCAATGGTCAGGGCATCCCCTTTATTGATATGCTTGAGCAGCAAATCGCTGTCGGCTTTCATGGCATAGATAGCTGATTTTTTCGGCACCAGGTAATCTTCAAGCGTCTGGCTAATGGGGGCTTCTTCATGGCCGTGAGTAGGGGGTGGCTCAATCCGTCAAAATCCCCAGCAAACTCGCCTATTTAACATATAACGCACTTAACGCACCGAGTCGCCAATGGCCTGTTAGAGCCAATGACCATGAATGAAGGTCTGCCACTGATCGACTTTGTGTTGTATCACGCTCAGAAAAAGCGATTAGAAAATGTATTGCAAACCAGCATTAACAGCCTGTGAATGAGTTTTAGCACTAACACACAATGGGACATAAACGTATTAGAGAAGAAGCCACCGAAGTAACCTTTTTCGTGGATTTTCCGTGATGCATAGTACGAATATTATGTTTAATTCTTACATCCATACTTATCGCAAGTAACTTTTTCTGATGTTGCTACCCAATGCTTTGAACGTACTTTTGTGTTAATGCGACATCCTGTAGTTCCACCTTTAGTTCCTTTATGTACGATACTTGTAGGGGTGTGTTTTACAGTCATTTTTAATCCTTTTGGGTGATTAGATAGACAGTATTGTTTATCTAATTAGAACGATAATAATACTGGGTTTTGTCGCAAAGTCATGCTGAAGTACAAGCGTACTGATTTCCAGGTACAATTAGGCTGCTAGCGCGTAAAACTGCTCCCAAGCAGATAAACCTTCAGGGTTGTCGAGCTGTCCATTTTTAATCATCGACCACAATTCTACACCAGCGAGTGTGGCTTTGGCTCCTTTCTCTGATTTCCACCCCAGGCACTGATGCATCTTACCTTTTACTTTCCGGTGGCTTTGCTCGACTAGGTTGTTCAAATATTTAACTTGAAGCACTTCAATCAGGTTGAGCATCTTCCCCATCAACCAGAGTTGGACGTTGATATTATGCAGCGCTAACGCATTCGCACCACTCTTATCAATCACGACCTTTTCAGGTAATCCGTTATGGCCTATCGCCTTGTTGAAGAAGGCGCGAGCTGCTTTCTCGTCACGGTGATCACACAGTAAAAAATCAATGACATTGCCGTACTTATCAACAGCCCGGTAATAATACTTCCACTGACCTTTGACGTTAATGTATGTCTCGTCCATCCGCCACGAAGAGGCAACAGGCTTCTTTCTTCGACGTGCCCGATGCTCCAGTAATGGGGCATATTTGATGACCACCGATTGATGGTTGAGTGATCAACATGGATACCTCGCTCAGCCATGATCTCTTCGATTTCACGATAGCTAAGTTTATAAGCAAGGTAGTAACGAACAGTCAGGAGAATGATTTCTGAAGGAAAGTGTCGGGCTGAAAAATGGATGGTCATGCGATTACACTGGGTGGAAAGCTTCGGTGATCATAACTCATAGAGTGACTTTGCGACATTAAAACCCGATATTAGGGAAAATATGCAGACTTATGGTGCAAGCGACAAAACTGTAGTTTGCACCATAAGCTGACATAAGCGCTAACTACACATCAAATAGTTAGCGCTCATTTTGCACCATAAGTTGTCATAAAATTGAACCATAAGTTGACATAAACTGGCTCTCAACAGATATCCCACACTCAAGCCGTAAGAAAGTTTCTTACAACCCACCCATACTATGCATTCACTATAAACGGGTGAGCTATCTGTTAAGAGCGTAAACGCCCCATGATCCCACGGGGCGTTTACTACTGACCTAGCGAATTCTAATCGTTTAAGAATGCTCTCTATCTCTTTTAGATCTATGCCGAGCTTTTTCTTGAGTCAGAAAGAGGAATAAGTCTGCTAAGTAGTGGTTTCAGAAATATTGAACGGTATTAACAACCATTAGTAGCATGTCTGCCATTTATTAGACAAAACGCTACCGTACCCCGATGTAGGATACGGCATGATGAAGGAGGAAGCATAATTTTAAGTTGGAGCACTAATTAGATAGACGCCAGAATCATCTTAGCGCGAAATGTTAGATCTGCCACCATAGTGGCGCTGTCCAGTTCCGCTCTCGCCCTTAATACATGTCCCTGTCTTAGGTCGAACATAAGTTGCGCTCTCTGTAGACTAGGAAAACCTTCAGGCAAGTTACCTAGTCTTACCTCCTGTTCGAAACGTTGCGCTAGTCTCTCATCGGTATCGGTAATTGCTTTCTGTAGCCGTTCAGTTGCTCCATCCACTTGCCCAGCAGTAGTTGAAACACATGAACCAAGAAAGCACCCCTTCGGACTACCTTTTCGATTGCTAGCGTAATCTATAGCTGCCTTCATAAAAGCTACTATAGCCTTTTCTATATCGGGTTCAGACTCAAACGCTACCAGCGGTGCACAGCCATCATCATTTGAGTAACGATCAATCGCCTCCAAATACAACTGGTGCTTATCACCAAAAACTGCATATAAACTCGGAGCATTTATTCCCATGGCTCCTGTTAGATCTTTCATGGATGCACCATCATAGCCCTTCTCCCAAAAAACATTAATAGCTGCTTGGAGTGCTTGATCCCGATCAAAGCCTCTAGGGCGTCCAGTTTTCTTTTGTACCATTTGCTACAAAATACCTTGGTTAAAGTTAAGACTTCAAGTTTAATAACAGTTGTTACAAAACTCAAGAGTTATGTACTCTGGCTAGTTTTGTTCAGTTTTTATAGTTGTACTCAATCTACTAAGTATCATCCAAGCCTCCCAAGCCTCCCAATTGAATGACTTTCACGTTATTGAACACTTCGCTCCCTAACTTTCGTTCAATAGAAAGTGGCTAATCGACTTCAACTTCATAACCAGCGTACCTATAAGCCTAATCGATATTTTCCTCACTTATCAATTTTGCATTATGAGACAGCACGTTACGGACGTGTTTATTTCACCCTGAAATTCCCATGGCAACATTTCTGTAATGATCACTACAAAAGTGCTTGACTTAAGATTCCGTATTGAGTTTAATAACGATCGTTACAAAACAAGAGGTATTAACATGCAACATAAAGCTTTAGCAGCAGGTCAACCCTTCCCTCAGCTATCGGTAAACACAATTGATGGGGAGCAAGTCGTATTAGGCGTACCAAAATCAGGATTTGATTGGCAACTAGTGGTCGTTTATCGCGGAGCACATTGCCCGTTGTGCACACGCTATCTAAATCAGTTGAATGAGCGAATGCATGACCTACACAAATTAGGAATTGATGTGGTGGCAGTATCTGGTGACTCATTGGCAAAAGCCAAACGACAACTGGCTGATGTAAACCCAAGCTACCCAGTAGGTTTTGGTCTTACTATCGAGCAGATGCAATTGCTGGGCTTGTATGTTTCCGAACCACGTTCGCCTCAAGAGACAGACGCCCCATTTGCTGAGCCAGGATTATTCGTTATTAACGAGCAGGGGTTAATACAGGTACTGGATATTTCTAATGCTCCATTTGCTCGTCCTGATTTGGATGCACTGCTGATGGGACTTGAATTCATCAAAAATCCAGAAAACAACTATCCAATTCGTGGCACTTACGCCTAATAAACCAAATACATATACAGAATTAATGAGGTAACACATGACTAAAGCAACACATACAAAAGAAGCTATCCGCGCAGCAATGGATCACCTTATCGATCGTGCAACCAATTTTGATGTCGAGGCATTAGAAACTATCTACCATAAGGATTTTCATACAACGTTGGTTATGCCAGATAGCACTGTAATCACCTATAACAAGGAAGAATTCAAAACCCATTTCGCTAAACAAGCGGAAGAAGGCAAAACACAGCTTAATACATGGGCAGACTGGCATGATTTCCATGTTCTGGGCGACACCGCGGTTTGTGTCCTAAGTCGAATCCATAGCGGAATGAACGGCGAGGAGATGAAGCTTCTATGTAACATTGAGTTTCGTTTTGAAGATGGACGCTGGCAAGTGATTCGCGAGCAAATTTTCCCTCGCCCACTTTCCGAAGCTTAAGTCTATTTCTTGAATGCAGTAACGAGAGTTATCCAATGATAGAGGAGCCAGAACATGCTTTTAGCGTTTTCTGGCCCCGCTGATTTCAAAAAGCGCCTACTAGCATAAGCCTTTGTGAAATCGATAAATAATTATGAGCAAAATAACAAACACTAAGATGCAATCCACCCTCTGTATTCGATCGTGTCACTAGAAAAGTTCTCGTCGAAAATGAAGGTCGTTCGCAGATTGGTAAAGGAGTTATGATGAAAGGGGTTTGTTGCAAAAAATTCAGTCTCAGCTCAGAATCCCTTTTCTTCCCCACCTAATCTAGCGACTCAATGACCAACCCCGAATTCAAATGGAAACACTTTGCCCCTGAAATCATCCTTTGGTGCCTTCGTTGGTATGGTTCGACCCCAATGAGTTACGCGAACCTCAGCGACATGCTGGCAGAGCGAGGAATTTCGGTTAATCGCTCGACCATTTATCGTTGGTTCATTGAATATGCCCCGGCATTACGCAAGAAGTTACGTCGCCATCAATTCATCCGGACAGACTCTTCGTGGCAGCTCGATGAAACCTACGTCAAAGTGAAGGGGAAATGGCACTACCTTTATCGTGCCATCAATAAGCAAGGCGAGACGCTGGATTTCTATTTTTCCCACAAACGTAATAAAGAAGCAGCGTATCAGTTTCTTAGGCGCTGCCTGAGATATTATGACTTAGATAATCAGCCTAAAACGTTAAACACAGACAAGCATTCCTCATACGCCAATGCGATTGCACGCTTGAAGAAGGAGGGACGACTGCGAACGGATGTCGAGCAACGGCAAGTGAAGTATCTCAATAATGGTATCGAGTCCGATCACGCCCCCATCAAG